>JBOGUE010000428.1:0-3269 GCA_050695955.1 Thermomicrobiales bacterium
ATTGCAGACCATCCCGGCCATGACGGCGGTCGGTGAGGTCCGCCTGGTTCCTGACCTCGAATCCTTCGCCGTCGTGCCCTACGCGCCGCGCACCGGCAGCCTGTTGTGCGATCTCGTTCAACTCGACCGCACGCCATGGGACATTTGCCCGCGCTATTTTCTGCGGCGGATGGTCGCGCTGGCGGCGGAGCGCGGGATTGTGGTCGAAGCGGCGTTCGAGAACGAGTTTTATTTGGCGCGGGAGGTCGAGGGGCGATGCGTGCCGTTCGACGACTCCCTTTGCTTCAGCACCGCCGGCATGGACTCTGCCGCCCGCTTCACCGACGACCTGATCGCGGCGCTCGACGCTCAGGGCATCCAACTCGAACAGGCGCTGCCGGAGTACGGCGGAGGCCAACAGGAGATTTCGATCCGCCATGCCCCGGCGTTACGGGCGGCCGAAAACCAGATTCGGGTGCGGGAGACGGTGCGGGCGACCGCGTTTGAGCATGGCCTGATTGCCAGTTTCGCCCCGAAACCGTTTCCGGACGAGATCGGCTCCGGCGCCCATTGTCACCTCTCGGCGTGGGATACGGCATCCGGTGACAACCTCTTCTACGACTCGACGGAGCCAAACGGCTTCAGCGGACTGGGGCGTTGCTTCGTGGGCGGGATCCTGCACCATCTGCCGGCCTTAGCGGCGATCACCTGTCCGACGGTCAATTCGTACCGGCGATTGCAACCGCACGCCTGGGCGTCGGCCTTCGTCTGCTGGGGATACGACAACCGGGAGGCGGCGGTGCGGGTGCCGTCCACCTTCTGGGGGCGCGAGCAGGCCTCGACGAATATCGAGCTGAAGACAGTCGACAATGCCTGCAACCCCTACCTGGCGCTCGGCGCGATCATCGTCGCCGGGCTCGACGGCGTCGAGCGGCAACTGGACCCCGGACCGGCGCTCGACGTCGATCCGGGATTGGCGTCGCCGGAGGAACGGGCGCGGCGCGGCCCGCGGCAGTTACCCGGGTCGCTCGACGAGGCGCTCGGTAATCTGGCAGCGGACGAGGTCTTGACCGGAGCGATGGGGCCGACAATGGCCGATGCCTACATCACGGTTCGACGGTCAGAGGTCGAATCGTACCGGGATCAGCCCGCCGAGTTCGAGTTCGCGCAGCACCTTCGGAAGTATTAAGGTGGGCCATGCCCCTAGACCTCTCGCTCATCTCCGTTATCGATCAACACTGCCACCAATGGCGGCGGCCGGGGCCGGCCTATGCGCCGGAGACCTATCGGCCGCTCTTCAGCGAGGGCGTTGACGGCCGCATCGGGGACGACGTGCCGGCGACCGTTTACTACCGCTGGACGATCCGAGAGTTGGCGCGCGTCTTTGAGTGCGATGCAACCGAGAACGCGGTGTTGGCGACGCGGGCGAAACTCGGGCACGAGGAAGTGGCGCGGCGGCTGATGGTCGAATCAAGAGTCGAAGCGGCAGTCATAGACTTTGGCTTCGCGGGGCGTGGGACCGATCTCTATACCGTCGCCGAGATGGGCGACCAGCTCGGCGGCGCGGCGACGTTCGGGGCGTTGCGGCTCGAATCGTTTTTGGAAGAGCTCATCGTCGAGTCGGCGGACGTCGATGAGGTCGAGGAACGCTTCCGGACGCGATTGGATCGGCAGGCGCTCCGGGTGGAACGAATCGTCTCCCTCAAGAGCATTGCCGCCTACCGTGGCGGGCTGGCGATTGGCCCCGCCGACCAGACGACGGCTTACCAGGCGTTTGCCGGCTTGAAGTCGAAGGCAATTGAAGCGGGTTCCGTCCGCGTCGCGGACCGGACCTTCCTCGACTACTTTCTGCACATCGCGTTGGCCTGGGCGTCAGCGGAGCGGTTCCCGTTCCAGTTTCACACCGGGTTTGGCGACCCGGACGTCTACTTGCTGACCGGAAACCCGATCGCACTCGGTTCGGTTTTGCAGGACGAGCGATACCGGGACGTGCCGTTGGTTCTGCTCCACGCCGGGTGGCCATACGTCCGCGAGTTGAGCTACCTCGCGGGCGTCTATCCAAACGTCTACCTCGATCTCGGCCTGGCAATCCCATTCGCGGCGACCGAATACGAGACGGTCATCCGCCAGGCGCTTTCCCTCGCGCCGTCAACGCGCGTCCTTTACTCATCAGATGGGTTCGCCATCCCGGAGCATTGCTGGTTCGCGGCAGCCCACGGACGAAGGGCGTTGGCCTCGGTCCTGGACGAGTTGATCGAACGCGGCGCCATTGACGAAGTCGACGCCATGGAAATGGCCGACCAAATCCTCCGGAGCAATGCCAGCCGGCTCTACGAGCTGGACGGAATGGGTTGAGGATCGCTCAAACTCGTTGACCGCCACACACCAGGAACCGACCCTCGACGAATGCCACATCCACCTCCGCGAACCCTGCCGTTTGGAGCGCGTCCAGGTGTTGAGTTACCCGGAAACCAGGCCACATCGAATCCAAGTAGACAAGGTGTCCGCCAGGTTCCAGCGAGGACCAGACGCGGCGGAGGAGCGCGACGTGACGCCGGCGGTGTTCGGCCTGGCCGTCGGAGTCGTCAGGTGCGGCGGGGCGGACGATGTCGTGGAGAGCGATGGTCGACGTCGCGAGTTGAAAGGGAGCACCGGGCAAGGGCGTTTCCGATTCGGGTTCGATCGGTTGGACGACGAGAGAGAGGTCGAGGTCGGGATGGACGGCAGTGAGCTTCTCGGCGGCGCGGTCGAGGCCGTCGGCGTTCGGGTCGATCAAGGTGAAGCGGACACGCGGATAGTAGGTCGCGAGGAGCGACACAAAGTTGCCGGTACCCGCTCCGAGGTCGACGACGGCGGCGTTTGGGCGCACAGGGGGAAGGGCGAGCAAGAGGCGGTGATGCAATTCGCGGATGTCGTCGACTTCGCGGCGTGTGCTGCGGATGTCCCACCAGCCAGGGTTGGCGTAGAAACCGTGGCTCTGGCCGGGGGCCAACGCCACGCGCCAGGATAGGTGCTCGCTCGTCACGAAGATCCTCCCTCATTACGGCGCGCTTCCGTCCCGATCGGCGCGGACAGCGACCGTGAGCTCACTGGATTTCTTGCCGGGTCGGCCGGCAGCGTAACTGTAAAGGCACTGCCCTCCCCGCGGATGCTAGAGACGGCGATTTCGCCGCCGTGGCCACGGACGATGGCGCGGGCAATGGCGAGACCGAGGCCGGTCCCGCCACGGGCGCGGGCACGGGCGGTGTCAGCGCGGTAGAAGCGATCGAAGAGGTAAGCGAGGTGCTCCG
>JBOGUE010000429.1:0-8220 GCA_050695955.1 Thermomicrobiales bacterium
CGCCTACCCAGGAGATCAGACCGAGCCCAATCGCGCGCGACAACGGACGAGGACTGAATAAGAGGGAGGACGCCCCGACGAACGCGATGCCATGTTCGACGATTCTCCCGACTGCCGGCAAGCGTTCGATACGCACGAGCCATCGGGATAGGCTCGCCGGGCGTTGAAGCGCGATCAGCACGAGGATGCACAGCAGACCAAGCGCGGCGAGGAAGGGGCGGCCATAAGTGAAACTGATCAAGCCCATCGCCGCCAGAAGCAACAAGGCCAGCGCGTCCGTCATTCGCTCGGCGGCAATGATTGCACTGGTGCGATTCACCGGTGCACCGGTCAGTCGCCGCAGGTAGACCGATTTGATGATCTCACCGACTTTGCCAGGAGTGAGCGACATCGAGAAGCCCGAGATGAAAACGAGCAGGCTGGTTGGGATGGGCAGGCGCGGAACAGAGAGGTAGCGGAGATACATCTCCCACTTCACGAACCGCCAACCATAGTTCCAGAGTGTCAAGGCGACAATTGGCGGCGCCAACCACCAATTGAACCGGCCAAGCGCGGACGTTACGTCGCGCGCGTCGCCGGCAAGCACGAGCGTGGTCAAGACAACCGACGCGAGCACGGCGCCCATGCCGAGCCGGCGGAGGCTCACGATGCCCGCACCTACCCTTGGTTCTGGATTGGACCGGCCAAGGTCAACCGCCGAGCCGGGGGTCGAGGGCATCGCGTAGTCCGTTTCCGACCAGGTTGATCGACAATACTGTGACGTAGATCATGAGACCCGGGAAAAAGACGTTCGTCCAGTTCTGGCGATAGAACTGGTTTGCCTCCTCGAGCATGTTGCCCCACGATGGCGTCGGGATACGAACGCCCAGTCCAATGAAGCTGAGCACCGCCTCGGTCAGGATAAAACCTGGGATCACGAGCGAGGTCCAAACAACGATGGTTGGAACGACATTCGGGAGAATGTGACGGAGGAGCACGCGGGTGTGCGAAGCGCCCAGCAGCCGGGCCGCATCTACGAACTCCCGGCGACGAAGGGCCATGACTTCGCCCCGGATCAGGCGGGCAACGCCAGGCCAGCTCACCGTTGCAATGACAAAGGCCAAGGCGATGTAACCCGGACGGTACAGCGCCGCGATCAGAATCAACAGCGCCAGTGACGGGATACTGAGTAGGACGTCCACGAGCCGCATCAGAATGGCGTCGGCCGCCCGGCCGAAATAACCTGCCGTCGCGCCGACCGTGCCGCCGATGACAAGGGTCGCCAGTGAGCTCAAGGTTGCCACCAGAAGCGAAACGCGTCCGCCATACGCGAGGCGAGTCAGGATGTCTCGACCGTTGCCGTCGCTGCCCAGGATGTACCCTTGCTCTCCCGGTTTGGCGAGCGCACCCGCGAGTTGATTCTCGGCATACGTGAAGCCGGTTACGTACTTAGAGATGAGGCCAGCCCCGAGTACAAACAGGAGGATTGCAGCGACGACGAACAGGGCTACGAGCGAAATCCTGTTGCGTCGAAAGCGTCGCCAAGCGCGCGCGGCGGGACGTCCCGACTGGAGTGCGTCCAGCCCGGGTGTCGCGCGATCGGCAGGACTTTGGCTGAGCTTGGCCAGGGCATTACTCATAGTGAATGCGCGGATCGAGGACGCGATAGAGCACATCCGCGAGCAAGTTGCCGATCATCGTCAAGAGGGCGAAGATGAGGGTTGCGCCCATAATGACCGTATAGTCGCTCCGTTGCACCGCCTGCAAGGTGAGACGGCCCATCCCGTTCCAAGCGAAGATCTGCTCGACCAAGAATGCGCCGCCAAAGAGTTCGGGCACGGTCAGACCGACGAGCGTGATCAGCGGAATCATTGCATTGCGGAATGCGTGGCCATACACGACCGCGCGATGGCGGAGACCCTTGGCGCGAGCCGTCAGAATGTAGTCCTGACGGATCACTTCGAGCATGGACGAGCGCACGTAGCGCGTCCAGCTCGCAATCTGAACCAGAGCGAGCGAGATCACCGGTAAGACCATGTGCTCGGCCCGATCAAGTATGCCAGCTTCGGACCGCATATCCTGCATGCCGCCGACGGGCAGTGACGGCAATCCCCACTCCTGAAACTTTACCGCGAAGAGGATGATGAGGAGGAGCGCAAGCCAGAAGGATGGCACCGCGTACGCCGCGACCGACCCGATAGTCGTCAGGTGGTCGAACAGAGAATTGTGACGGACCGCGGACAGCACGCCGAGCGGCACCGCGAGTCCTAGTGCAAGAACCAAAGAGGCGCCTGTCAGCAGAAGCGTATTCGGCAACACGCCGAGGATGCGGTCGAGGACGGGTGTCGAGTTGGTCATGGAAATGCCGAGGTCACCGCGCAAGACATTTCCAAGCCAAATGACATAACGCTCGGGCCACGGCTCGTCCAGCCCCAGATTTCGCTTGATGCGCTCGATATCCTCCGGCCGCATGCGGGGATTGAACTGGTAGCCGGTCACAGGACTGCCGGGCACGAGATTGACGATGGCGAAGGTGAGGAATGTGATGCCGAGCAACAGCGGCGGAATCTGAAGCAGGCGAAGCAGGATGAGACGGCCCATGCGATCAACTACCGCGTGTCAATGGTTGAGTCGGGGATCGAGGGCATCCCGCAGACCGGTGCCGACGAGGTTGATCGAGAGCACCGTGATATAGATGGCGAATCCCGGGATGAAGATGAGGCTCCAGGACTGCCGGAGAAACTGCTTGGCGTCCTGCAGCATGTTGCCCCATGACGGCGTGGGAGTACGCACGCCGAGACCGAGATAGCTGAGCGCGGCCTCGGTCAGAATCAGCGCTGGAATGACGATCGACGCCCATACGACGATAATCGGGATCACGTTGGGAAAGATGTGCTTGAGCAAGACCCGGCTGTTCGACGCGCCAATCACGCGGGCGGCATCGACATAATCGCGGTTCTTGAGCGACAACACCTCGGCGCGGATCAGCCGGGCGATGCCGGCCCAACTTAGCAACGCGATGAAGAGGGCGAGAACGACGGGACTCGGTTGATAAAAGGATGAGACGACGATCAGCAGAACGAGTGACGGGATAGATAGGAGGACATCGGCCATTCGCATGCCCAGCGAGTCGATGATGCCGCCGAAATATCCAGCCGCGGCGCCGATGGCGCCCCCGATGACGAGGATCGATGCGGTTGCCAAGACGGCGATCATCAGCGAAATGCGCCCGCCATAGGCGAGGCGGGTCAGCACATCACGACCATTCCCATCCGCGCCCAGCGTGTAATCACCTGTAAACGGCGGCGTTAGCTTCTCAGCAAGGTGGTTCTCGGTGTACGTGAAATGCGTTACGTACCGGCTGAGCAGATCGGCGCTGAGGACGAATAGCACGATCACGATCACCATAGCCAGGGCAGCGACCGAGATGCTGTTTTGGCGGTATCGTCGCCAGGCGCGGCGCCAGAATCCAGGTGTTGCGGAGAGCCTCGATCGCCGGAGTCCGTCCTTAGTCGGCGTGGCCGTGCGGATGGAGGCGCTCTCTCCGCTGGTAATGAGCTGTTCGGTCTGCTGTGCCATGTCGAACGTCTCCCACGATTTCGTTGGGATGAGCCTGCGCCGGTTAGGACGGCGTCAATCGTAGCGAATACGTGGATCGAAAATGACGTACAAGATATCCGCCAAGAGGTTGCCCAGCATGACCAGCGCGGCGAAGAGGAGCGTCGTGCCCATCACGACGGTAAAGTCCTTGTCGTTGATGGCGGTGATCACGAGCCGGCCCATCCCCGGAAAGGCGAAGACATTCTCGACGACGATCGAACCTGCAAAGAGTTCGGGCACGCTGAGGCCAACCAGTGTGATCAACGGCAGGAGCGCGTTCCGAAAGCCGTGACCATAGAGGACCATGCGCTCTTTGAGGCCCTTTGCCGACGCCGTCCGCATGTAGTCCTGCCGGATCACTTCGAGCATCGACGACCGGATGTAGACGACCCATCCCGCCAATTGTGGCAGTGCCAGGGCTGTCACCGGGAGAACGAGGTGCTCAGCCCGGTCGAGCAATCCGCCTCCGCCTCGAAGGTCGCGGACACCGCCAACGGGCAGCGACGGGAAGCCCCATTCTCTGAACTTCACCGAAAAGAGAATGATGAGCATCAGGCCGAGCCAAACGGTCGGTACAGCGAAACCTGCAACGGACGAAATGGTCGCGAATCGATCGAAGAATGAGTTGCGTTTGACTGCCGCGTAGATGCCAATCGGGACCGCGATCGTGAACGCAAGTACGATCGATAGCCCTGACAACAACAAGGTATTCGGCAAGACAGCCAAAACGCGATCTCGCACCGGTGCAAACGTAATCATCGAAACGCCGAGGTCGCCCTGCAGAACGTTTCCGATCCAAACGAAGTACCGTTTGTACAGAGGATCGTCGAGGCCGAGGTTCGATCTCAACCGCTGAATATCCTCTGGCTTAACTCGGGTATCGAATTCAAGATTGGAAAGCGGGCTGCCGGATGCATTGATGATCACGAACGAGATCAGCGTCACCCCAATAATGAGCGGGATCATCTGGAGCAGCCGGCGGAAGATGAATGCAGTCATGATGCAGGCCCTTCATTTCTGCACGTTGTCGGCGCTGGTCCGCGGCGCGAGGAATGCGGGAAGTGAATAAGAAACGGCGCCGGGGACGAGACCGTCCCCGGCGCGGATGGCGCGGTGCTTATTCCTCGACCCAGAGGAATGGCAAGGGCCAGAGATAGCCTGCCTGAGCGTTCGGCGCGTAGTTGTGTACGCGGATGTTGTAGCCGGTGCGGTCCTTGCGGAACCAGAGAATACCAACCGGGAGGTCTTCGTTCACGATGTTGCTCGCCTCGATCAGCATCTGGCGACGCGCTTCCGGGTCGATCTCGCGGCTGGCGGCGGCGGACAACTCGTCATATTCCGGATTGGAATACTTCATCGCGTTGAAGCCCTGCTTGTAGGCGTTCGTCGCGAACATTGCCGACTGGTCGGCGGTAGCGTCCCAGTTGAAGCCGAGGAAGCAGACGTCATAGTCGAAGTTCTCGACCAGGGCCGGCACCAAAACCGTGTCGAAGTCAACCGGATTTGGCGTTGCCGCGGCCCCGACCGCGCCCCAGGCCTCTTGCACGTAGGCAACGATCTGATCAGAAGTTGCGGAGCCACTGCCGTACATGATCTCGAACTCGAGGTTGTTGCCGTCCAGCTCGAGAATACCGTCGCCGTCAGAGTCTGCCCACCCGGCTTCGGCCAGCAGCGCTTGCGCTTTCTCCGGATCGAAGGTGTAAACGGTGTTAATCTGATCCGGCGCGTAGGCCAGCGACAGGGTAGGCTGGGTGCCGTTGGCGAGCTCGGCATAGCCGAGTTGGATGTTGTCGATCATCGACTGGCGATCGAGCGCGTAGAAGAGCGCCTGGCGCGTCTTGGCGTCCTGGAAGAGGGGAGTCTTCTCCGGGTCCAGGTTGTACCCGTACCAGCTGAAGCTATACGTGTCGTAGAGCGCGACTTCGAGCGATTCCTCAGCTTGGACCGACTCAACGTCCGCCGGCGGCACGCCATCGTAGAGGTCGATGTCGCCGGCCCGCAGCGCCTCAATCGCGGAGGTCTCGTCCGGCCATGTCTGGAAGATGAAGGTGTCGATCGTCGGCACCTGGCTGGCCACCGTGTCCCAGTAGTTCTCGTTGCGGACGAAGGTCGCGGTGCCTTCGCCCTCGTTTAGCTCCTGGAACACGAACGGGCCGCTACCGATAACACGTGCCGGATCGGCGCCGGTGCTGCCGGGATCAGTCTTCCACTGATCAAGCGGAACGCTTTCCCAGATGTGTTTGGCGACGATGGGGACGTACGAGTTACCAAGGAAGACGATCTGGGCCAGCACGTCGACCGCGACGACCTCAACGGTGTGATCGTCTACCTTGGAGTAGGAGGCGACCGTATCGTTGAAGCTGGCCGTGTAGGAACTGCCGGTGGCCGGATCGGACTGCGCGTCCATGCTGAAGACCACATCGTCGGCGGTCAGCGGCGTGCCGTCATGCCAAACAGCATTGGGATTGAGGTGGAAGGTGTAGGTCTTGCCGTCTTCCGCGATGTCCCAGGAGTCGGCGATACCGGGCACGTACTGTCCGTCGATGGGGCTCGATGCGATGAGGGTCTCGTAGACCAGCGCCAGAATTGGATTGGTCGGGCTGTTGTTGGAGAGCATCATGTTCGTCGTGGTGAGGTTCGACGATGCGATCTCGCCGAGGATGACGATGCCGCCCTGGCTGGCCGGCTCCTCCTTGGTTGTCCACCACTCGGTAAATTGCGCCGCCCACTCCTCGCGATTCATCGAAGTAAAGGCGGATGCGGCTGCAGGGGTCGCATCTTGTGCGGACGCGGGGACCGCGCGCAGGAACACCGAAAGCGAAGCGGCCGAAAGACCGAGCGCACCGGCTCCACGCACAAGTTCGCGCCGCGAGATGGCGCCGTCGCAGAACTGTTGATAAAGCTCGTTCAGTCGGATGACGGGGTTCACGGACATCCTCTTTCTACTCCTCTGCTCCACGCCGTTGTGGCCTCTGAACGCACCGTGCGTCCATCAAGGGTATAGGTCCATCGAACCGGGAGACGCCGAGACGACAGGCGCCCCTCAGATTTTGGACCCTTGTGCTGATCGCCGTCCATGTCGTCGCTCACCGGAAACCGCCGCACGACCATGCATGCCGCCAAATCGTTGGCGGTCGGTACACGCCAGAGGGCATTCTTTCCTCACCGGAACGCTTGATTTGCACGGCTGTCGCCGACATTGGCACCGATAACACGGCCAGGGACTATAGGCACGCCAGACGTTTAATGTCAAGTCCATTATTTGCAACTACGGCTACCGTGGTTGCTTGCCCAACGTGCCGCTGGTAGCATCATTGCAAGGCGTGGGCCTCTGGACGCAACGAAACCAGACCTCGCCCCCATGAGGAGTCAACAGATGCACGCACTCGCCGCGACCAAGTACGCGCACTTGCGCCAAACCGTTGCCGAAATGGAATCGGTGCTGATCGCGTTTTCCGGTGGCGTGGACAGCACGCTGTTGCTGAAGGTGGCGCACGACGAGCTCGGTGATCAGGCCATAGCGGCGAGCGGGCTCTCCCAAACCTACGCGCCCGAGGAAATGGTCGAGGCACAGCGGATCGCGAAGGATATTGGCGCCCGCCACGTTGTCGTTTCGACGATGGAGTTGACGGATTCCCGGTACGCTGACAACACACATCAGCGCTGCTTTTTCTGCAAGACCGAGCTCTATACAAGGCTGGCGGAACGGGCCAAGGATCTGGGGTGCGCGGTTGTGGTCGACGGTACGAACGCTGACGATGCTAGCGACTTTCGCCCAGGTATGCGGGCGGCCAATCAGCTTGGTGTCCGCAGCCCTCTTCTCGAAGTTGGGCTGAAGAAGTCCGAGATTCGCGAGATTTCGCAGGAGCTTGGATTGCCGACGTGGGACAAGCCGGCCGCGGCCTGCCTCTCGTCTCGGTTTGCCTACGGAGATCCGATCACCGTCGAAAAACTGCGCCAGGTTGCTGCCGCCGAGTCGTTCCTTCGCGGTCTTGGCTACCGAGGGTTTCGTGTGCGCCACGAAGGGACAACGGCGCGGTTGGAGTTTCCGTCTGAATTGATGACGGATGTCTTGGCGCGGGGACGAGAGATCGCTGATGGCGTCAAGGCGGCGGGGTATCAGTACGTCGCACTCGACTTAGACGGCTATCGGACGGGCAGTATGAATGAGGTGCTCCATGCGCGTCTCCAGTCGCGCGGACTACGGCGCGAGGGCGCTGTTTGACCTTGCGCTTCACTTCGGGCAGGGTCCGGTGCAGAGCCGCGACATTGCGCTCAGACAACGGGTGCCCGAAGCGTACTTGCATCAAGTCCTTGGCGCGCTGAATCGAGCCGGACTCGTTCGCAGCACGCGCGGTCCCCTGGGTGGGCACGAGCTCGCGCGCGACCCGAGCAAGATCAACCTATGGGAAGTGCTCCGCGTTCTCGATGGGCCAGACCGCCGGGCGCATCCGCACATCGACGAACAACCGAACGACGACCCAGTGCATGAAACTTGGCACGAATTGCAAAGTCGTTCGGTCGAATTTCTCACGTCGATTACGCTCGATAGCCTCGTCGAACGGTACCGCGCCCGTACGTTGGCGCCTGATTACAGCATCTAATGCCGTCGAAACCGCCGCGGGTCGAGGGGGGTTGGTC
>JBOGUE010000430.1:0-28357 GCA_050695955.1 Thermomicrobiales bacterium
ATTTTGCGGAGGCTAAGCAGACCGCGCCGCCCACCCTGCAAGGGGAGAGCGGCGGCGCCAGCGTCATCATTCTCGGCGCCGTTCCCGCCGGCCTGGTCGCCGGCTACGAGCTGGGAAAGAAAGGCTACGACATTCAAATCCTCGAAGCCGACGAGCGGGTCGGCGGCCACGTCTTCACCGTCCGCCGAGGCTCGCACACCCACGAGCTCGGCGGCGAGGAACAGGTGTGCGACTTCGACGAGGGACAGTGGGTCGACCTCGGCGCCTGGCGGCTGCCCTATACCCATCGCGCCGTCCACCACTACCTGTCCGAGTTTCGCATTCCCTGCATCCATCACACCGACCTCAATATGAATGCCTACACCTACCTGACGGGCATCAATGGGCCGCTGGCGGACAAACCGGTTCGCATCCGCGAGGCCTTCATCGACATGCAGGGATATACCGCGGAGTTCCTCGCCAAGGCCCTCAATCAAGAACTGCTCGACACGCCGTTGACGGTTGAGGATCGCGACGCCTTCATTGATTACCTCGTCGAGATCGGCCAGCTCTCGCGCGACGACTTGAGCTACGGGCCAAACACCGCGCGCGGCTGGACCGCGCTCGACGGGGCGGGGTTCCAGGAGGCGTTGCCGTCCTATCCGATGCCGTTGCAGGATGTCCTCCCCTTTGTCCAGCGGACCGGCGACCTGACGCCGCTCACCAACCTGGGGCACCAGCCGGTGATGCTGAAGGCCGCCAAGGGGATGAGTCAGATCTACGAAGAAGGGTTCCAGCCGGCACTGGGCGAGAACCTGACGCTCAACGCCGAGGTGTTGGAGGTCCGGCAAAGCGAGACCGGGGTGCAGGTCGTCTATCTGGACAAGCAGTCCGGCGAGACGACGTCGCTTGACGCGGACTACTGCGTCTCGACCATACCGCTCTCGGTGCTGGTCGACCTGCCGCGGCTCGATCTCTCCCCATCGACGCTGGAGGCGATGTACAACTGCGCCTACAACGGGGTGGGCAAGCTCGGCCTCCAATTCAAGCGCCGCTTCTGGGAGGAGGACGACTGGATCTACGGCGGCATTACCTCGACCAATATCGGCGAGATCGGCTCCATCTCCTATCCGACGTGGGACTACCACATGGAGAAGGGGGTCATACAGGCCTACTACAACTTCGGCACGACGGCGATCGAGGTGAGCCGCCTGTCGCTGCAGGAGCGGATCGAGCTCGGCTTGGAGCACGGGAGCAAGATCCACCCCCAGATGCGGGACGAGTACGAAACCGGGTTTTCGGTGGCGTGGCACCGGATGCCGTACGCCAAAGGCGGCTGGGCCGGCTGGTCCACCTATGCGCGCCAGAACTACTTTGCCCGCCTGCTTGAACCGGATGGGCGCATCTACTTTGCCGGCGACTTCCTGAGCCAGCTCGCCGGCTGGATGGAGGGCGCGATCCAGGCCTCATGGATGCAGATCGACAAGCTGCACCAGCGGGTCATCAGCGAGAGCTAGGCGTTCGGCGCTAGGCGTTCGGCGCTAGGCGTTAGGCGTTAGGCGGTCGGGGGGCGGCACGATGTTGACGGTTCAGCGGAGATCGGTCGCGTTGCTGGTGATCATCGCGATGACGGCGGCGGTGATGGTGGTGCCCCGATTGGGTGGGGCGCAGGGAACGCCGGAGGCATCGCCGATCGTTCCGGTCGACACGGCCATGATCGAACAAGGTGAGCAGATCTACACCTCGGTCTGCATCGCCTGTCACCAGGCGGAAGGGGCGGGATTCGAAGACGCGTTTCCGGCGTTGGCCGGGAACCCGTTCGTGACCCTGGAGGACCCGCGGCCGGTGGTGCAAACCGTGTTGAACGGGCGGGCTGGGATGCCCTCGTTCCGTGGGTACGACGACGAGGAAGTGGCCGCCATCACCACCTATATCCGGCAGGCATGGGGCAACGAGGCCGGCCCGGTTAGCCCGGAGCTCGTGGCAGAGGTGCGTGAGCAATTCACGGCGCCGTCGCCGCCGGACGGCACGCCGCTGCCGACAGGGACGCCGGCGCCGTAGGCGCGGACGGCGGTTCGGAACCATCCCTCATCCGCTACGCCGGATCAACCCGACCGCATGCGAGCCGGGTGTGCCGATGACTCAGGCAATTGCGCGCTTGATCAGGTTGATCACGTGATCAACCTGGCAAGGATGCGGGCTGCTGGGAATCTCGTGGCGGTGCGGGGATCAGCCGCGACCCTACCGGCCGCTGATGGCGGCCGTGGGGATACTGTTGGCGGGTGCCAGGCGCGTGACCGGCGGTATCCAGCCGGGATAGGGATGACGGGATATCGTCCCGGGCGAGGTGAGGCGCTGCCCAGGCCCGCACCCTCATGCCGGATGTGCCGCTTGTTCCGCAGATTAGAACATATGATCTGAATTGTCAAGGGGTGTGGGAAGAAGAAGCGAGGCCAGGAAATCATGCGAAACGCCCGCGGCTTCCGCGCAGATCGGCTTATGCATGCGCGCCAACGGTCACCGTGCCGATGGTCATGTGGGGTGTGCCTTCGAAGATTTCTCCGATACGCTCTAGCTGATCACCGAGCTCGCGGCGTTGCGCGGGAGTGAATGGGTCGAAGGGTTCCACGGTGATCTCGAGTTTCCGGCCGGAGCGGCGGAGATGCCAGAGTCCGGCGACGACGCCGTCGATGAGCAGCACGGGAAAGTTGCCGGCTTGGGCGCCGGCCAGCGCGCGTTCGGCGGCCCGGCCGGGGAAGAGCAAATCGCGCGGATGGCAGCCGACGGTGTAGGCGTCGAAGTAGGGCAGCAGGCGGACGCCGAGGGGTGACATAGAGGGCATCGTGGTATCCCCGGCCACCTGCCATGACGGAGAGCCTTCCAGTTCAACCTGTTGCAATTCCCCGGCTAGGGAATCGAAGAGTTCTGTCACCCACCGTCGCGGCGCGTTGAGCCACCGCGCGAAGTGCTGGGGCGTGGCCGGTCCGTAGGCATGCAGATAGCGCTTGACAAGCTCAACCAAGGCGGTTCGGCCATCGGCGGGCCGGAAGCCGGGCAGCCACCGGCGCGGACTGGTGTAGGTGACGTTACGCCCCCGGTTGGGACCGAAGCAGAGAGCGCCCCGGTTCATCGCCGTGGATTCGGCTTCGCGCCAGCGCGGCCACATCCCTTGGAACGCTTCCATGACCGGCTCTCCGGCCCAGGTTCCGGTGCGGGCGACGATCGCCTCGTCCAGCTCGTCGATGGTCAACTCGGCGTCCTCTAGCGCGACGGCGATCGCCGCGACGACCTCATCGGTCTGCTCAGGCGTCAGCCGCACGTCCTCCGGAAATGGATTGCGGGTAGTTGGGATAGCGGAGAGGGCGCCGGTCCACATCGGCAGGTCGCACGAGGGCAGCAGATGCACGGTGCCGCGCGGCCCGCGCGTCTTGACCAGGCCGCGGTCGGTCCAAAGGGCATCCCGGACGTCCGTCCGCGTGGCGCCGGCGAGCCGCAGCCCGATGGATAGCTCGGCGGCGGACATCACCTGGGCGTGCGCGCCGCACATGGCGCCGACGACATCGGCCGGCCGGGCGTCACTCGACGGGACCGAGAGCGCATGCCGATCGAGCCGCCTGGCACAGACCTCCGCCCATGACAGACGCGGCACGCCGGTCGTTCGATTGGTCATCGGAAAGCGCTCCTTCAGTGGTTCCGTTACAGTATCCATACAAGACTGACACAATCCCAACGGAGACTCCCTATGGCGAAGCAGACCAACTTGTTGGATCAAGCGCTTGCAGCCCATTACCCCATTCATGCCATCGCCGACGAGGACGGGGGGTGGTACATCTCCTTCCCCGATCTCCCTGGCTGCACGACCTATGCCGACTCTTGGCAAGAGTTGGCGAGCAATGCGCATGAGGCTGTGACGTCGTGGCTAACGATCGAAGACGAACGCGGTCACCAGCTGCCACCACCGACTATCGGCGGAGAGTCGACGTGGCAACCAGGCGATTTTCTGGTGTCGTCGATCTCCAAGTCAACCGACGCCACGCCCCTGACGACCCAAGACGTGGCCGCTCGGCTTGGCGTGACGCCACGCCGCGTCCAAGCCCTGGCGCGGCGCCGCAAAGTCGGACGCCGCCCTGAGTAGTCTGTCAAGGCGAGCATGCCCGGTTACCGCCGTCAGGCTGAGGCAGCGAAGCATCCCCGCGCGCAGCGCCCCGGCGGTCATCAGGCACGGGGCTGCGGGACGACGCGGCTTCGCCGGGGGATGCTTCCCGGTGGTCAGCATGACGGGTGGTCCTTGACAGACTACTGGGTGACCGCCACCCCGGACGACCGCCGGCACGCATGAGGTGATCCCGTTTGGTTCGGACCGATCAGGGACAGCCGCCTCGGCTATCTCATCGAAGAGCATCGGCCGCGGCAACTCTTGAGGCGGCTGCGAGTGCCTGCTGATCGCTCGAGTCAGGTCTCGTCCGAATGTATTGGGAGCGGTGCGATACCATGATCGAGGCACCACCGTTCGTAGTCCTGCCGAACTTGCCGTGCCCATCCGTACGATCCATCGGCCAGCAGCACACGGAGAACCGATTCGGCTGCCGTGATGGTCCCCGCCGCTTCGAAGGCATGCAGGACGTGCGCGAGACAAGAGACACGAAACCCTGGGAATGCCAGGCGAATGACCCGGAATGCATGATTCTCGTCAACCAGAACGTGTGGATGATTCCCACCACGCTGAGCCGCTAATGCGATCACCTCTGCCTCACCGGTGTCGAGCGACAACCACGTTTCCAGGGCGAAAACGTCAGCCGGGTCGACTTCAACCACGCGGATCGCATGCGTGGCAATGGCCGCGTCGACCTGACGCGCTGAGCGAATCACTTCAGCGCGCACCCGAGGGCCGATTGAAACTGGTTCGGCGTAGGTCGGCAGTAGATGGAGCAGATTAGCCTTGCCAAGAGCGATCAACGCCGTTGCATCGGGAAACAGGGGCACAACAGTTTACCGCGCCGCGGCGCGGAGACGGTAGGCCCGTAGTTCTTCGTGGAACTGAGCCGGATCAAGCTCCCCACGCTGGCGAACTTGATCCTTCCGCAGAATCTCAGCTTCGTAGAGATCGAACAGCACGTCCAACGTCGCTGTCGTGTCGAGAGCTTTGCCGGCAAGTCGGAGGGCGATGATCTCATCCAATGCGCGTTCAAGTTGTTCAGCGAGGAGCGCGGCGCCCACTTCTTGCCATTCGCGGGCCACCGCCCGCACGTCAGGTGACTGGAGAGCTGGAGAAGGAACGACTGGCTGGCGCATGGCTTCGTCCGTTCGGATGGTGATCGACGCAAAGGGCGCACGATACCCCTTTGAAATTACGAGTCTCGGTTACGTCGCTCAATTCTAACATCGACCCCGCTTCATCCTCATCGTGCCGCGGCGCCCCGAGCCATCTGGCGACAGCGCGCACCGCCGGCGACTCGCTTACGCGATCGAACGTGGGGCGAAACCAGTCCTATTCCCTCGCCTACGTCATTCCGCGTACCAAAATCCGCTTGTGACGTTCATCACGAAATAGGCAATTTGACTGATGTGAGCTTGACGGGGGTCCGGCATGATGGATATCGCTCGTCGGGAGCGGTGATTGAGCCGGCTTTTGAGGCCAGGGCCGATGGCGGGCGGGTGGTTAGACCCATACGTGGGTTTGCGTAAGTGTTGTTCGGTCCGTGTTTGTGAGGCGGGCCAGTAGTATGGGAGGACGATAGGGTATGGCTTCGCTGTTTTCGACCGGTGGGTTGGCGCGGGCGAGTGCCCGGCGGCCCTGGCGGGTGATTGGCTTATGGATCGCGTTCCTCGTTGTTGCCGCAATGTTGGCCCCGACGCTGAGCGACGCGCTGACGGGTGAGTTTAAGCTGACCGACTCGCCCGAGTCGGTGCGCGGCGACGAGATTCTGGAAGAGCGGCTGCGTGGACCGCGGCCGATGACCGAGACGATTATCGTCCGGTCCGATAGCTACACGGTTGACGACGCCGAGTTCCGGGCGACCGTCGACGGGGTGATGGCCGAGCTGAAGGGCTTGCCCGAGATCGTCAAGTCGGCCACCAGCTACTACACGACCTACAACCCGGCGCGCGTCTCCGAAGACCGGCAGACGATGATGATCCCGGTGACGCTAGTCGGCGAGTACGACGACGTGACCGACCACGCCGAGGAGTATCTGGCAGCGCTGGATCGCGCCGCGAATGACTCGGCAATCGAAGTCCTCTCCGTCGGCGACTCCACGATGAACGACGAGTTGAACACAATCGCCGAGGAGGACCTGGCCAAGGGCGAGGGCATCGGCGTGCTGGTCGCGTTGGTGATCCTGGTCGTCGTCTTCGGCGCGCTGGTCGCGGCCGGACTGCCGCTGGTGCTGGGGATCGTCTCGGTCTTCATTGCGATTGGCTTGGCGGCCGTCGTCGGTCGCTTCATGGAACTCTCCTTCTTCGTGCAGAATATGATTACGATGATCGGCCTGGCGGTCGGCGTCGACTACGCGCTCTTCGTCGTCGAGCGCTACCGCGAGGAGCGCCGGCGAGGCCTGAACCGATACGATGCGATCGAGATCGCCGGCGGCACGGCCAGCAAGGCGGTCCTCTTTTCCGGCGGTACCGTCGTCTTCGCCCTGATGGGCATGTTCCTGGTGCCGAACAATATCTTCCAAAGCCTCGGCATCGGCGCCGTCCTTGTCGTCGTCGTCGCCATCTTCGCCACGCTGACCCTGATCCCGGCGATGCTCGGATTACTCGGCGACAAGGTCGACTGGCCTCGGCGCAGGCGACAGGCGACAGGCGACGGGCGACAGAAAAGCGTGCTGGGCACTGGGCACTCGGCACTGGGCACTCGGGGCTTCTGGGCGCGGGTGGCGCGGATTGTGATAGCGCGCCCCGTGGTGAGCCTGGTTGCATCGGTGACCTTATTGGTGGTGATGGCGCTGCCATATCTCGACGTCACGGAAGGATCGCTGGGCGTCTCCGGGTTGCCGGATGGGACGAAAAGCGGGGCGGCCTACGAGATCCTGGTCGAGGACTTCGCCGCTGGCACGGTTTCGCCCGTCGAGATCGTGGTCGATGGCAACGCCGCCGACCCGACTGTCCAGGCGGGCATCCAGAACCTCACCCAAGCGCTGGCCGCCAACGGCCGCTTCGGTCCGACGACAGTGAGTGCAAATGACGCCGGCGACGTGACCCTTGTCGCGGTTCCCATGACACTCGCACCGGACAGTCCGGAGGCGTACGCGCTCATCGAACACCTCCGCGATGCAACGGTCCCGGCCGCGTTCGAAGGGGTTCCGGCCGAGGTGCTGGTGACGGGCATGACGGCGATGACAACTGATTCGACCAACAGCGTTGAACATGCGATGCCGATCGTCTTCGCTTTCGTCCTCGGTCTCAGCTTCCTGCTCTTGCTGGTCGCCTTCCGCTCGATCGTGGTGCCGGCGAAGGCAATCATGATGAACCTGCTTTCGGTCGGCGCCGCCTACGGCCTGATCGTGGCGGTCTTCCAGAAGGGCTGGGGGGCGGATCTCCTCGGCTTCCAGACGGTGCCGGCGATCGAGAGCTGGCTGCCGCTCTTCCTCTTCTGCGTCCTCTTCGGGTTGAGCATGGACTACCACGTCTTCCTGCTGAGCCGGATCAAGGAGCATTACGATTTGAGCAAGAACAACACCGAGTCGGTGGCGGTCGGGTTGCAGTCGACGGCGCGGATCATCACCGGCGCGGCGGCGATCATGCTCGCGGTCTTCGGTGGGTTCGCGGCCGGGCGGCTGGTCTTCATGCAGCAGATGGGCTTCGGCCTGGCGATCGCGGTCCTGATCGACGCCACGATCGTGCGCTCGGTCCTTGTCCCCGCGGCGATGACGCTGCTGGGCGACCGCAACTGGTATCTGCCGCGCTGGCTGAGCTGGCTGCCAAACCTGCACATCGAGGGAGCGCCGGCCGCGGCGCCGGTCTCGACGAGCGGGGACGACTAGGCTTTCGGGTGGGCAGATTCATCCCGCCAGTTCGTGTTCGACGGCCCAGACGGAGAGCTCAGTGCGGTTGCTGCAGAGGGTTTTGCCGAGCATGTTGCGGATATGGGCGTTGACGGTGCGCGGGCTGACGTAGAGCTCCTCGCTGATTTGGCGGTCGGAGTAGCCGCGGGCCACCAGGCGGACCACGTCGACCTCACGGTCGGTCAGTCCGGCCGGTCGTTCCTTCGCGGGACGACCGGCGCCGCGGAGGCGGGTCAACGCCTCAGTAGCTGTCCGATCCCAGGGGTGCATCCCGAGCTGGCGGAACGACGCCTGCGCCGCGACGAGCAAAGCCTCGGCGCGTTCGACGTCGGGGGTTGAAGCACGAAGGAGCGCCGTCGCCTGATCGAGATCGGTCATCGCCCGCATCGGTGCCTGACCGGACCCGTCCAGGACCGTCCGCGCCCGGTCGAAGTAGGTCGCCGCTTCGGCGGTGCGGCCGAGCAGGGTGGCCATGCGGGCGGCGGTCAACTCATTCGAGAATCCGGGAAAGTCGCCGTTGCCGTACTCGATGAGGCCGATGGCGCCGACCCGCACGACCTCCGCGTATTCGCGCATCCCCATGGTCCAAATCGCCGCGCCGGCCGCGCCGACCGCGCCATTGAGGAGCCACAGGGTCGGTTCCATGCGGGCGATGACCGGCACCAGATCGTCCAGGAGCGACCGCGCCGCGTCGCTCTCGCCGGCCCGCAGATTGGCTAATGCGGCAAGTCCAGCATCGTCGAGTCCGATTGAGCGTGTGCCGAGGGAAGGATCGGCGACGTAGCGCGTCCAATAGGCGGCGATCGGTCGCCAATCACCGCCGAGGAACTCGGCGCGCAAGGCGTCGATCCAGGCGGCGCTGCCGTGCAGGCGGTGGTCCGGACCGAGGCGGGCGACCATCTCCCGCGCCCGGCGATGGGTTTCCCGCGCTTCGTCGAAATGACCGAGTGCGGTCCGGGCAATGGTCAGGCGGACCAACGCCTCGGCCTGACCGGGAACCGAGCCGTATCGCTCGGAGGCGACGAGCAACTCCTCGAAGTGGACGATGCCGCGGCGGAGGTTGCTATGGTGATAGAGCCAGTCAGCTCCGCCGACGACGAGCGCGCGGATGATCGCGGTCGGTTGCTGCCAGGTTTGGACCCGCGCCAGCAGTTCCTCGGTCCAGTCGCGGCTCCACCAGTCCCACGGTTGGAGGGAGCGGGCGAAGTCGTCCTCGGTTCCTTTCGAGCGGGCGATGCCGATCGCCCGCTGACTTGTGCCCAGCCAGCGCGCCCCGTTGATGGCGCCGCTGACGACAGGTTCGAACCGTTCGATCAGGAGGGTCAGCCGCGCCCAGGTCAGCTCGTCCTCCTCGGGCACGATCTCAAGACCACGGTCGACCAGGGGCCGCCAGGCGTCGCGGCGGGCGCCGCCGTCGCGGATCGCCGTGGCCGCCGCGGCGAGGAAGGACGCCACCTGGCTGGGCGACGCCTCAAGCTCCTCAAGCGCCGCCAGCGCCTCATCGGCGGTGCTCCGGGCGTCTTCGAGCATCAGCGCGTCGGCTTCGGCAACGGCGAGCAAGCCGAGGATCTCGGCCCGCTGTTCCGGGCCGCCGTGCCGAGCGATGTCGCGTGCGATTCGCAGAAACGTGACCACCCGCTCGCGCGCGAATCCGCGCCGGGCCTGTTCCGCGGCCGACAGGGCATGCGGCAGGCCGCGCTCGCCGCCGGGGAGGCTGAGGGAGGCGTGGTAGTGGACAGCGAGCTCGGCCACGTGCTCGCGCTCCCGCCCCTGGTAGACCCGCTCCAGAGCCTCGGCCAGCTTGCGGTGCAGGCGCACCCGGCGGGAAGGATTCCACGCTTCGTAGAGGGCGTGACGCACAATAGCGTGGACGAAGTCGTAGGTCTCCAGCTTGCCGGGCACAGCTTGGATGAGGCGGGCCGCCAACGCCTCGTCGATCGCGTCGAGCAGGGCGTCTTCGGGCAGACCGGTGAGGGCGGCGAGGACGTTGAAGTCGAACCCGCCGGTACAGACCGCGGCTTGGGTGAGGAGGCGCTCACCATCTTGTGAGAGGCGCGCGAAGCGGCGCCCGACGACCTGGCGCACCCCCTCCGGGATGCCGAGCTCGGTCAAGTCGAGCCGCCCGCTCCAATCGTCGCGTCCGTTGTCCAGCCGGCCTTCTTCCGCCAGATGGCGCGTCAGTTCGGCCATGAAGAAGGGGTTGCCGCTGGTCTCGGCATGGATCGCGCGGACGAGTGCCGGCGGCACCGGTCGCGGGGCGACCGATTCGAGGAGGTCGCTGGCTTCGCGTTCGCTGAGACCGCGCATCGAGAGCCGGAGCGAGGAGCGCTCTCGCTGCAACGTGCCCAGGAAGTCGGTGAGGGGGTGATCGTGACGGAGCGGCAAATCGCGGTAGGTGCCGACGACCAGGAGCGGTGTCGCCTCGATGAAACGGGCGAGGAAGGCAAGGAGGTTGAGCGAGGCGCGGTCGGCCCATTGCAGATCATCGAAGACGATCAGGAGCGGCGAGGCGGCGGAAGCCGCGAGCAGGAATTGGGTTGCCGCATCGAAGAGGCGGAACTGCTCCTCGGCAGGTCCGAGCGGGGCCGGCGACGGGAGGTCAGGCAGGGCGGCGCTGATTCTCGGCACAAGCCGCGCCAGTGGCGGCGCCCCCTGACCGAGCGCGGGTCGCAGATCCTCAGGTGGGAGGTCGCCGGCAATGGCATCCAGGATATCGACCCAGGCCGCGTACGGCGGAGACCACTCGCCCTCGAAGCAACGGCCCCATTGAACCTGGACGCCGCGCGCGGCCGCCTGGAAGGCCATTTCCTCGGCAATACGGGTCTTGCCGATGCCCGGTTCGCCATTGACGACGACGATGCTGCCCTGGCCCGCAACGGCGGCATCCAGCCGCTTGAGCAGCAAATCGAGCTCGACGGCACGACCGACAAAGCGGTCGCGTGCCGGCGCGGCGAGGTAGACTCGCGCGGCCGCCCGGGCGATTGGTGCGGTAGGGTTCAGTTGGGACGAGGGCACCACCGGCGCTCCGGCGCCGCCAGCCGTCGAGGCACCATCGACCGAAACGCCCGATGCGCACGGTCGTTTTGTACATGCCAGGGTCCCAGGTGTGGCGGCAGCGCCGTTCGCAGCCTACGCCGCCCCCCTGGTGCTGTCAACGGATCGAGGGTGTCGTCTTCATTAAAGGCTCATGGACGCTCCGCTGCTTGCGCGGCAAGTCGTTATGTGAAATAATTCACAAAGACGGGGCGGTGCGGTTAGCCGCGAACACCGGCGCGGCCCGAAACGCAACAGAGGGAGCAATGACCATGACCAACTACGACACGAGCACAAAAACCTCCACTGGTCGCCCGCACGTCGTCATCGTCGGCGGCGGCTTCGGTGGATTGAACGCGGCGCGGGCGCTGAAGGACGCACCGGTGGAGGTGACGGTCGTCGATCGCCGCAATCACCACCTCTTCCAGCCGCTCCTCTATCAGGTCGCCACCGCCTCCCTCTCACCGGCCGACATCGCTTCGCCGATCCGTTCCGTGCTGCGCAAGCAGAAGAACGTCAAGGTGTTACTGGCGGAAGCACGCGCGGTCGACGTCGAGCGACGGGAAGTCGTCCTCGACCACGGCGGACGCCTGGAGTACGACTACCTGATCCTGGCGGCGGGCGCCCGCCGATCCTCCTACTTCGGGCACGACGAGTGGGAAGAGTTCGCGCCTGGACTCAAGACGTTGGAAGACGCACTCGCCATCCGGCGGCGGATCCTCCTCTCCTTCGAGGAAGCGGAGCGGGCGGAGGACGAGGCGACGCGGCAGCGTTTGCTCACCTTCGTCGTCGTCGGCGGCGGGCCGACCGGCGCGGAGTTGGCCGGGGCAATCGGCGAGATCGCCCGTTACAGCTTGGCGCGCGACTTCGACACGATCGATCCTCGCACCGCCCGGATCTACCTGCTGGAGGCGGGTCCTCGCGTCATGCCGATGTACCCAGAAAAGCTCGCCGCAAAGGCGGAGGAGTTCCTCATGGAACTTGGGGTGACGGTGCGAACCGGCGCGATGGTGACCGCGGTCGAGCCGGACGGGGTGCGCCTGGGCGAGGAGAGAATCGCCGCGAACACGATGATCTGGGCCGCGGGGGTCACGGCGGCATCGATCGGGAAGACGCTCGGCGTCGAGGTGGATCGGTCCGGGCGCGTTGCCGTGCAGTCCGATCTGACGATTCCGGGGCACCCCGAGGTCTTTGTGGTCGGCGACTTGGCGGCGATGTCCGGCAAGGACGGCACGCCCTTGCCCGGCATGGCCCCGGTCGCCCTGCAGCAGGGTCGACACGCGGCGGCGAACATCGTGCATGCCATCGCCGGTGAGCCGATGGCCGCGTTCCAGTACAAGGACCGGGGCACCCTGGCCACGATTGGTCGCAACCGCGCAATCGCCGACATCGGTCCGGCCAAGCTCTCTGGATTCATCGCCTGGATGGCCTGGCTCTTCATCCACATCATCAATTTGATCGGTTTCCGCAATCGCGCGGTGGTGATGGTCCACTGGCTCTGGTCCTACCTGACCTTCCAGCGCGGTGCCCGGTTGATCACCGGCCCCTCACCGACGGATGAGGCGATGTAGGGGCTAGGGGCTAGGGGCTAGGGGCCTATGCCCCATGGGCTGGTTGACGGGTGGGGCGTCTCGCTTCCATCATGGGGATGGTGGAACTCGCGCGAGAAGGCGGTCGACATGCTTCTCAGCCAATCGGCGCTCCCGACGCCTGGCCTCGCCCATTCGCTCCCCAACCCGCGGACGACGCTGGTTGGGCGAGAGGGTGAGCTGGACGCCGCGCGCGGTCTCCTTCAGCGGGACGACGTGCCGCTGCTGACGCTGACCGGACCGGGAGGCGTCGGCAAGACGCGCCTGGCCATCGCGCTGGCGTGGAGCCTCGTCGAGGACTTTCCCGACGGTGTTGCCTTCGTCCGGCTCGCCGACGTGTCACAGCCCTCGCTCGTTCCGATCAACATCGCCCAGGCGCTTGGCATTCGCGCGGAGGCCGACCGTTCGCCCGAGGCGGCCCTGGCCGACGAACTGCGTGACCGGCGAACTCTCCTCGTGCTCGATAACTTCGAGCAGGTTTCGCCCGCCGCGACGTTGGTTGCCAATCCGCTCGGAGCCGCGCCAGGGGTCAAGGCGGTCGTCACGAGCCGCCTCCCACTTCACATTCAGGGCGAGCACGAGATGGCGGTCGATCCGCTCCACGTACCTCGCATCGGTGGTCCACGACGACCGACCGCGACGGAGGTTGGCGGTTCTCCCGCCGTGGACCTCTTCTTGCAGCGTGCGAGCGCGGTCAATCCGGCGCTGCGCCTAACCGACCAGAACGCACTGGTCATCGCCGAGATCCGCGCCCGGCTCGACGGCCTGCCGCTTGCCATCGAGCTGGCGGCGGCCCGCTGCAAGCTTCTTTCGCCAGAAGCCTTGCTGGCCCGCCTCACCAATCGGCTTGCCCTCCTCACCAGCGGCGGTCGCGATTTGCCCGCTCGCCAGCAAACACTCCGCCATGCGATCGCCTGGAGCTACGACCTCCTCTCCCCCGAAGAACAGACCCTCTTTCGCCGCCTCTCGGTGTTCGCGGGTGGATTCAGCCTCGACGCTGCCGAAGTTGTGGCGGAAGGCGGGAGGCGGGAGACGGATGACGACGGCACATCCGCCTTCCGCCTTGCAACTCCGCCGCCTTCCGTGCTCGATGGCGTCGCCGCGCTGGTCGACCACAGCCTCTTGCGGCGGATTGAGCGGGATGGTGACGAACCGCGACTCTTTATGCTGCCGACGATTCGCGAGTATGGAGTCGAGGAACTTGCCGCGCGGGAGGAAGAGCATGCGGCACGGACGGCGCACGCCGCCCACTACGTCGGACTGGCGCATGCAGCGGCCGGGCACCTGACCGGCGCCGAGGAGGGCCGGTGGCTCGGACGGATTCATCTACAAGCCCGCGCACGCTCGCGGGCATCTACAACAACCTCGGGGTCGTCGCCGCCTTTTTGGGCGAGGGCGAGCAGGCGCAGTGCTTCCAGGAACAGAGTTTGGCGCTCAATCAGGAACTCGGCACGCGCTCGGACGCCGCCGGCAATCTGGACAACCTGGCGCACGTGGCCTGCTTGCGCGGAGAAGCGAGCCGGGCCGCCGAACTCACCATCGAGGCGCTGAGCATCTACCGCGACATCGACCATCGCGGCGGCGTGGCCGACACGCTCGCGACCGGCGCCGAAGTCGCCCAGGCGCAAGGAATGCCCGTCGTGGCGGCCCGCCTCCTTGCGGCCGCGGACGCACAACGGACGGAGATTGCCTTCGTTCCTCCACCATTCCAACAGGATGAAGAGAACGCAATCCTCGCTTGGTGCAAGCAAGAACTTGGAGCGGAGGGCTTCGATGTCGCTGCGAATGAGGGAAAGGCGGCGTCGATGGAGGAACTCGTCGGTACGATCGAGGGATTGGCCTCGTCGAACGCCGCCACGCCGGCGACGGCCGGTCCGGCGCAGGCGGGGTTAACGCCGCGCGAGGTAGAGATTGCACGGCTTCTGGCCGAGGGACTGTCGAACCAGCAGATCGCGGACGCGCTCTCGATCAGCCTACGCACGGCCCAGACGCACGTGGCCAACATCCTCAACAAGCTCGGGCTCAGCTCGCGTGCGGCCGTCGCCGCCCATGCCGTGCGCCACGGGATCGTCTAACCGGCGGGCCGGACGAATCGGCCGACGGGCGCCGAGACGAATGCGCCGTTTTGGTAGATCGTCGTGCCGCGCAGAAGTGTTCGCACAACTCGTCCACGCAAGGTCCGCCCGACGTATGGGCTGTGCCGGTGCCGGTCGTGCAGATCGTCGGGCCGCGGCGTGTGTTCCGCACTCAGCTTGACCAGAACCAGGTCGGCGTCGAAGCTTGGCGCAATCCTCCCTTTGCTGGGGAGGCGAAATCGCCGCGCGGCATTGGCGGCCGTCACCTCCGCGATCCGCGACAGCGGCAGGCCGCGACCATGATGCCCTTCCGACAGCATGAGCGGCAACGTCGACTGGATCCCGCTGATGCCGCCCCAAACCTGAAAGAAATCGGCGGACTGCTTCATCGCC
This sequence comes from Thermomicrobiales bacterium, assembly GCA_050695955.1. Lineage (GTDB taxonomy): Bacteria > Chloroflexota > Chloroflexia > Thermomicrobiales > UBA6265 > JBOGUF01. The sequence goes on from JBOGUE010000430.1 coordinate 15,076, forward strand.
GGCGGCGCGGGCGAGTGGTCAGAGGCAACGATCGCAATCTCGCCGGACTCAAGGCGCCGCCAGAGCGCGTTCCGTTCCATTGCTGAACGGATCGGCGGCGCGCACTTGGCGAGCGCCCCGATCGCCTCGACGTCCTCCTCGGTGAAGACGAGGTAGTGGGGACACGTCTCGCAGGTGACGTCGACGCCGCGCACTCGCGCCGCCGTCACCAACGCCACGCCCCGGCCGGTGCTGACGTGGACAATGTGGAGGACGCAACCGGTCTCGTCGGCGAAAAGGATCGCCCGGCCGATTGCCTCCAACTCGGCGATCGCCGGCCGCGAGGCGAGGTAGTCGCGGACGTTGGTCCTGCCCGTCGCCACGGCGCGCATCGCCAGCCGGCTGGTGATGATATCGCTCTCGGCGTGGACGGCGACGATCAGCCCGAGGCGGGCCGCGCGCGCCATACCCTCGTAGAGGGTGAGATCGTCGGCGGCCTCGAAGTCGGGCGTGCCGCTTTGGGACATGAACGCCTTGAACCCGACGACGCCGCGCTCAGCCAGCTCGTCCAAGCGATCCAGGTTGCCTGGGACCAACCCGCCCCAGAGCGCGAAGTCGGTCATCGATTGGGCCGCCGCGGCGTCCTGTTTGGCGTCGAAGGACGGCCCGTCGATGGTTGGGGGCAAGGCATTGAGCGGCATCTCGATGCACGTCGTGCCCCCGCCCGCGGCGAACGCCCGACTCCCGGTTGCCCACCCCTCCCACTCGGTGCGCCCCGGCTCGTTGAAGTGGACGTGCGGGTCCACCACACCGGGGAAGACGTGCAACCCCGTCGCATCGATCTCTTCGTGCGCGGTCCCGGTGATTTCCGGCTCGACCGCGACGATGCGGCCGCCAGCAATGGCGACATCGGTCGAAACGACGTACTCATCGGTTACGACGGCGCCGCCGCGAAGCACGATATCGAAATCGTTCATATTCTGCCTTCGCCACGAGTCTCCCCGCCCCCACATGCGACAGAGGGTACACCAATTGACTGCCCGCGATAGAGCCGTTATTCTAGCTAGAAAATGGACCATGATCGGAGGTCAACATGCCGAAGACCGTATCAACAGTCGTGGCCAAGAACCAGTTCAGCGCCATGATCGGATGGGCGGAAGAAAATCGCGACGAGGTTATCGTCGAGAGTCACGGGCGACCACGAGCGGCTATCGTGTCATTTTCGGAGTATGAGGAGATGCGACTTGCACGGGAGCAGACGCGACGGCAGGACGCGCTGAGGCGACTGCGTGAACTCCGGGCTCGCGTTCGGGCGCGTAATCAGGATCTCACCGACGAGGAGGCAGATGCCTTGGCCGCGCGCTTTGTCCGCGAGGTCATCGACGATATGGCCGCCGAGGGAATCCTCAAGTTCGAGCGCGACCGCCTACCCGAGCACGACAGTTGATCGGTATGCGGGTGTTGCTCGACACGAATGTCTACATCAGCTACCTGTTGGCTCCCACGGAAGGCAGACACCCAAACACTATTGTTGAAGCGGCGTTCTCGGGGCATATCACGCTCCTTGTCAGCCAACGACTCGTCGACGAACTGGTAAGTCGCGTCACAACGAAACCCTACCTCGCGCAACGGATTACGCGGGAGGACTTGCAAGATCTGATCGCGGCAATTCGCGGCGTCGCGGAACTGTTCGACGACTTTCCGGACGAACTCCCTCGCGTTGGGAATGACCGAGATGACGACTATCTGTTTGCACACGCAGCGATCGAACGACCGTCTTGTATTGTGTCGGGCGACGGGGGCATGCAACGGGTCGGAGAGATCGACGGTATCCCGATCCTCACTCCGGCGCGGTTCGTGCAGGTGCTGAAGGAACTCGGCATCCTCGAATCCGATCAGAACGACCTAGGTTCCTGAGCGGTGTTCAACAGAAACCGATCCAGCACGTCAATCGCCGTAACCACATCCTCGGCGGAAACCGATTCGGATGGGTGGTGGCTGATGCCACCCTTGCAGCGGATGAAAAGCATCGCGACCGGGGTGATGGTCGATAGGGCGACGGCGTCGTGACCGGCGCCGCTGGGCAGACGGTGGACCGGATGTCCGGCTGCCTCGACGGCGTGAGCCAGCGCTTTGGTTATTTCGGCGTCGCAGGCGACGGCGGGACTGGACTGCACGACCCGCCACGCGATCTCGATCCCGCGGCGATGCACAATCTCGGCCGCCTGATCCTTGAGCGTCGCACAAGCCGCGTCGCGCTCGGTATCCTCGGGGTGGCGGACGTCGACGGTTAGCGCGACTCGACCGGGGACGACGTTGCTGGCGCCCGGCTCGACGACCAGTTGTCCGACCGTTGCAACCAGGCCGGACCGCTGCCGCGCCGTCGACTCGACCGCCAGGACGAACTCAGCGGCGGCGCAGAGGGCGTCCTGCCGCGGGTTCATCGGCACTGTTCCGGCATGACCGGCGAGGCCGATGAACTCGACCGCGAGCCGCGTCTGGCCGGCAATAGCGGTGACGACCCCGACCGGTAGTCCTAGCGCTTCCAAGACCGGCCCTTGCTCGATATGGACCTCGATATAGCCGAGCAATTCGGCTGGATCGTGCCGCGCCGATTCGAGGTGCGCGAGGTCGCCGTCAAAGGCGCGGATCGCCTCGGCAACGGTGGTTCCATCCGCGTCGCTCGCCGCCAAGGTCAGCTCGTCCAGTCCGCCGGTGAGGGCACGACTGCCGAGATAGGTCGTCTGGAACCGAAGACCTTCCTCGTCGGCAAATGCGACCACCTCGACGGTACATGGCAGGCGCACGCCGGATCGATGCAGACCGCTCACGACCTCCACCGCGACCAGGACCCCGAGAACGCCATCGTATCGTCCGGCATCGCGAACCGTGTCGAGATGGCTGCCGAGCAGCAGCGTCCGCGCGCCGGAATGCGCCGCCGAGTACCGGCCAATGAGGTTGCCGGCGGCGTCACGGTGCACCGCCATGCCCGCCTCTTTCATCCACCCCGCGACACGATCCTGCGCTTGGCGCAACGCGGCCGTACCGTAGGCGCGCGTCAACCGTCCCGGTTCGTCAGTGAACGTCGCCAGGTCGTCGCAACGCGCCATGACGGCGGCTGCGCGCTCCATATAGGAGATCACGATGACCGCAACCGGGTAGGGGCGGACCTCCGTGTCCGCCCGCGTTCGCATGCAACGCCCTTGGCTTCTGAACCAGGGCGGACCTCCGTGTCCGCCCCTGCATGGCCTGGTGTCACTGTCCTAGCTTCCCCGATAGGTGGAATAGGCCCACGGCGAGACGAGAAGCGGCACATGGTAATGGTCGCCGGCGTTGGCGACGGAGAACCGGATCGTGACGACGTCGAGAAAGGGAGGGTCGGCAACCGATACCGTCTGATCGGCGAAGTAGTCCGCGACGGCAAAGACCAATTGATAGGCTCCGACCGTGAACGCCTCGCCTTCGAGCAGTGGTGAGTCGACCCGGCCGTCGTCGCTCGTGATCGCCTCGTTCAGCAGGGACGCCTGATTCCCGTCGACTCGCCAGAGCTGGATCGCCATCCCTGCCGCCGGCCGCCCTTGCGCCGTGTCCAAGACGTGCGTCGTCATCTGACCCATCTGTTGCTCGCTCCTAACCGCGCCGCCGCATCGTCAACGTAATGCCGCCATACGCTGGGAAGGGATCGCTATAGACCGTGACCCGCGAGTCGGTGTCGGACTCATGGAAGGGGTCGCGGGTGCGGTTCTGGGCGTCAAAACTGATTGTTGCCAATTGCGGGAACCGATCGAGCACGCGGCGACCGATCTCGTGGACCAAATGCTGGATCGATTCGCTGACGAACTGGTGGAAGACGGTGCGAGCCAAGTCGCTCACCTGTTCGGCAGGCACGTACCGGCTCGGGTCGGCGGCAAGCATCTCCGACGCGTCGGCGTACCGCCAGGCGAGGTCGAGATAGATGAAGAGCGGCCGGTCGCGCCGGTCAGGCAGCGTCGTGTAGCCGTCGCGCACAAAGCTGGTGAAGGCGCTGCCGGTCGTCTTCATCAGTTGCAGGCCGGCGCGGCCGCAGCGGTGGCCGGTGACGACTGGTTCTTCACCGTCGCGCGTCATCTCCAGCGTCGCGGTGGTGTAGTCGTCGTGACCGCGATCGAAGAGGACTTCGCTGGAGGTGAAGTTGCCGGCATCGGCGCCCGGCGCCCGGGCCGCGACGAAGGGAAGTTCGCGGCAGGTCAACCGGAGCGCCTCCATCTGCTCGTAGCGCTGCAGGAACCCGTCGCCAAGGAACCAGAGCAGCCCTTCGTGGGTTGCGCCGTCGTAAGCCAGCGACTCCCGCAGCACGAAGTTCTTCATGCTGTCCGTGGCGACGACCAGGCTGTTGTCGCCGTGCGTGAACGCCGGCAAAAACCGGCTGCCGAGGACCTCGACGTCGACCTCGAACGCGAAGACCGTATTCGTCCGCCCAGTGAAGGGCGACTCAGGGATCGGCCGCACCCCCTCGAGCGGCCGGGCGTGGGTCCGGTAGACCGGAACGTGGTACTTGCCGTAGCCAATCTCGTAGTCGTAGGCGGTCATTGGACCTCCGGAGGCGTGAGAGGTGAGGCGTTAGGCGTGAGGGAACACGACGACGAATCCTATCGCCTAACCGGACACGACGTCGGCCAATCGGTAATGGCAGATCTTCGCGATCTCGCCGAGGGCGGTCGCAATCTCGGTCTCGCGGCTGTTGGTGAGGCGGGCGCGGAAGCCGGCGAGGATGCTCTCCTTCTTGTTCTCGCGGGCACAGATGACGAAGGGGAAGCGGAAGGTCTCCTTGTAGGACTCGTTCAGCCTGGAAAAGGTCGCGATCTCGTCCGAGGAGAGGGCGTCGGGGTCGAGGCCGGCGGCGCGCTGCTCGCCGGTCGATTCGCGAGTCAGCGTGCCGGTGAGAGCGGCGCGGCCGACGAGGTCCGGATGGGCGCGGATCAAGGCCCGTTTTCGTTCGGCAGTCGCCTGGTCCAACGTCTCGCAGAGTTTGCGGTGCAAGTCGGCGCGGTCCGCGAACGGGCGTTTGGCCCAGGTTTCGGCGGCGATCCACGGCGAACCCTCGAAGAGGAAGCCGAGATTGGCGACGAACGCCTGGCGATCCCAGCCGTTGACGTCATCGATGGTCCAGCGCGCGACCGCCATGCCTCCCCTTTCATGATTGAACCGACATCATACAACCGTGCTCGCGATGCTATCCTGGTGCCCACGTTTTTGGGGCAGGCAACGCTCAGGGCGAAGGGGAACGCATGGCCGGCACGGCACATCTGGCGTGGTTGCGGTCCGAGCTCGACGGGATCGAGCGCGGCGGGCTGTACAAAGCCGAAACGATCATCACCTCACCGCAAGGAACGGCGATCGATACCGTCAATGGCGAGACGATCAACTTCTGCGCCAACAACTATCTCGGGTTGGCCAACCATCCGGCGATTCTCGCCGCCGCCGAGGACGGTCTGCGCACGCACGGCTACGGTATGGCCTCCGTGCGCTTCATCTGCGGCACGCAGGACCTGCACAAGACGCTCGAAGGCCGGATCGCGGCGTTTCTGGGAACCGAGGATTCGATCCTCTACACCTCCTGTTTCGACGCCAACGGCGGGCTCTTCGAGACGATCACCGGACCGGACGACGCGATCATCAGCGACGCCCTCAACCACGCCAGCATCATCGACGGTGTCCGCCTGAGCAAGGCACGGCGGCTGGTCTACGCCCACGCCGACATGGCCGACCTCGAAGCCAAGTTGCAAGAAGCCGCGAAGGCGCGCTTTCGGCTGATCGCGACCGACGGCGTCTTCAGTATGCACGGCGACCTGGCGCCGCTGGCCGCAATCTGCGCCCTCGCCGAGCACTACGACGCCCTGGTCATGGTCGACGATTCGCACGCGACCGGTTTCCTTGGCCCGACTGGGCGCGGCACGCCGGAGCACTTTGGCGTGGCGGACCGGATCGACGTCATCACGAGCACGCTGGGTAAGGCCCTTGGCGGCGCCTCCGGCGGCTTCACAACCGGCCGGCGGGAGATTGTCGAGTTCCTGCGCCAGCGTTCGCGGCCGTATCTCTTCTCGAACACGGTCGCGCCGGCGATCGTCGCCGCCTCGCTGGCGGCGCTCGACCTCGTGGAACAGCAGCCGGAACTTCGCGAGCGGCTCTTCGAGAACACCCGGCACTTCCGGCAGACGATGACCGCACGCGGATTCCGGATTGCGCCGGGCATCCACCCGATCGTGCCGATCGTGCTCGGGGATGAGCACGCGACGGGCGAGTTGGCGCGGACGGTGAATGCGCGCGGCATCTTTGTCGTCGGATTCAGTTTCCCGGTGGTGCCGCGCGGCCAGGCACGGGTGCGCGTCCAGCTCTCGGCCGCCCACACCCGCGAGCAACTCGACCGGGCCATCGACGCCTTCACCGAGGTCGGGCGGCAGTTGGGCGTCATCTAGCCAAGGAGATCTAACAGCCATCATGCCAACCTTCGAGAGCCTGGTTGACCGGGTCGCGATTGTCACCGGCGGCGGACAGGGTATGGGGCGGGCGGTCGCACACGCCTTGAGTGAACGGGGCGCAAAGATCGCCGTCAACGACCGCAACCCGGCGACGGCAGAGGATGCGGCCGCCGAGTTGCGCCTGCTTGGTGCGGCCGCGATCGCTGTCCCAGCCGACGTCACCGACCGGGGCGCCGTGCAGGCGATGGTGGCGCGGGCGGTTGAGGCGTTCGGAGCGGTTCACATCCTGATCAACAACGCCGGCATCCTCTACCCAACGAAGGTCGTCGACATCCCCGAGGACGAGTGGGACCGAGTGATCGACGTCAACTTGAAGGGGACATTTCTCTGCTCGCAGGCCGTCGTGCCCGCGATGCAAGCCGCCGGTTGGGGTCGCATTGTGAACTTCTCCTCGACGGCCGGCAAGAACGTCAGCACCGTTGGCGGGGCGCATTACACGGCGGCGAAGGCCGGGATTCTCGGCTTCACCCGGCACCTGGCGAAGGAGGTGGCGGCGGACGGGATCACGGTCAACGCGGTCTGCCCCGGCTTGATCGACACTGAGATGGTGCGGGCCACGATCGACGAAGCGCGCACGGCCGCCTACGCCCGGAGCTTTCCGATCCCTCGCCTGGGCCGACCGGAGGAGGTGGCGGAGCTTGTCGCCTTCCTTGCCTCCGACCGCGCGGCCTACATTACTGGCGCCTCGCTCGACATCAACGGCGGCGACCTCATGATCTGAGGTACCAACCAACCAACCAACCAACCACCCACCGTCCCAGAGCCCCTTGAGCCGGCCCACGCCAGGCGACGGCGGAGTCAGGGCACGGCAACCGCTGCGTGACGACCGCGGAGTGCGGCGCGTGCCCCAACCCCAGTCAATGATCGTCAACGCTCCCGGCTGAGACTTGGTTCGTCACGATGAGAGACCGCCGGTCACTGACTGATGGCCCCTCGCGCCGGCTCGCGGACGAGCGACCAAACGCGAGGGCCGCGCGGCGTCAGCAGGTCGTCGCGCACGGCCTGAAAACCGTGGCGAACGAAAAAGAGGACCTGCTGCGCCCGCGCACTGGCGGTGAAACAGGGGATGCCCTCAGCGTCGGCGCGTTCCAGGATCGGGCGAATCAGCGCGTCGCTAATCTCCTCGACGCGGGGCGAGCAGGTGGAAACCGTGACGAGGTGCCAATGAGGCCGGTCGATGGCGCGACGGCGGGCGCGAGCCAGCCGCATGCCGATACCGACGAGACGGAAGGTATCGTCCGTCTCCAATTCGGCAGTCAGGGCGGTGAGGAGCGCGGCGCCCCCACGGGCGAGTCCGACCGGTTGATGCACCGCCGGAGGGAGCCAGACCGCCAGCCCGTCGATGCGGCCGCGGGTGGTGTAGACCTCGCCCCAGCGCTCGGCGTACTGCACGAGGTGGCGACTGGCGGTCGCCAGGGCCTGGCGGGTGCGATGGCTGGGCACGGGAACAATTGCGGACACGATCGGGTCGTCCGCGACCGCGCGGCCCAGATAGTCGCCCGCTTCGAAGACGTAATTCTGAGCCAACCGCACGGGCACGATCGGCCCGGCGACAACAGCAGGCGCTTGTCCGCGCACGGCACGCCTCCCGCCGATCAGTAGTCAGTAGTCAGAAGCCAGTAGCCAGTAGTCAGTAGTCAGTCGTCAGTCGCGGTGGCCCTGCCCGATGAGAGCAACCATTATCCGCCGCGAACTGACGGAATTCTACTGACTACTGGCTCCTGGCTCCTGGCTCCTGACTCCTAGTCGGCGGCCATCACCACCTGCCGCTCTGACTGCTCGGCATGCTCACGTGCCGGGACGGCGGCGCGGGCGGGGTTGCGAATCATGAGGGCGAAGAGGGCGGAGAGGAGGCAGGCCATTGCGCCGACGAAGAAGGTGTTCTGAATACCATCGGCGAAGGCGAGCCGCAGTTGGCCGAGCACGCGATCGATTTGATCGGGCCCGAGGATCGCCACGATCTCCTCGAACCGGCTCTGCTCGGCCAGCTCGACGACCCGGCCCTGCAACGCTGGGTCGAGACCGTCGCCCGCGAGGCGATCGCCGGCGTGCGTTCCAACCCGGCTTTGCAACACGCCGCCGAGGACCGCGATGCCGAGCACCTGACCGACGTTGCGCATCGTATTGATGATGCCCGAGGCGCTGCCGGCGATGCGCGGCGGCACTTCTTTCATCGAAGCCGCGGTCATCGGGGCGAAGGTCATGCCCATGCCGGCGCCGGTCACGATCAGAGCGGGTAACAGCGCCAGCCAGTCGGTTTGCATGTCGATCTGTTGGATGATGAGCAAGATGCCGACAGTCATCAGCGTCAGACCAGTGACCAGAATCCAGCGGGCGCCGATCCGGTCGCTGAGCCGGCCTGAGAGCGGCGCGGCGAACATGATCATGATCGACATCGGCGTCATCGTCAGCCCGGCCCGAATCGGCGAGAAGTCAAGCACCGACTGCAAGAAAAGGGTCATCGGGAAGAAGATGCCGAGCATGCCGAAGGCGACCGCGAGGGCGATCACGTTGCCAACCCAGAAGTTGCGCAACTTGAAGAGCTCCAGCTTCATCATCGGGTCGGGCGAGCGCCGCTCCCAGAGGACGAAGAGGGTCAGCAGCACCGCCGCCGCGGCGAAGAGACCGAGGATGAGTGGGCTAGTCCAGCCCTCCTTGTTCCCTTCGATGCTGGCGTAGACGAGGGCGAAGATGCCGGTGCCGGAGAAGACGATGCCGCCCCAGTCGATCTTGCGGCTCGCCAGCGGGTCAACCGACTCCGGCACGATCCGCTGGGTCGCCCAGACGCCGGCGATACCGATCGGGACGTTGAGCAGGAAGATCCATTCCCAGGCGTAGTCGGTCACGATCAGACCGCCGATGACCGGCCCAATAATCGCCCCGAGGGCAACGATGCCGCCCCAGATGCCGAGTGCCGCGCCCCGCTTTTCCGGTGGGAAGGCGACGGTGATCAGCGAAAGCGATTGCGGCATCATGAAGGCGCCGCCGAGTCCTTGCAGCACGCGCGCGACGATCAGGACGTTGACCCCCGAGACGCCGATTTGGTCGCCGATCCAGGCCGACGCGCCGCAGAGCGCCGACGCCGCGGTGAAGATCGACATGCCGACGACAAACATCCGCCGGCGGCCGAACACGTCGCCGAGACGCCCGAAGGAGAGGAGCAGCACCGCGTAGGTAAGAATGTAGGAGTCGAGCACCCATTGGATCTGGGTCAAGCTGGCGCCGAGGTCTTGTCTGATTTTGACCTGCGCCACGTTCACAATCGTGGTGTCGAGCAGGAGCATGAAGACCGCCGCGCTCAGCACGGCCAGCACTGCCCAGGGATTTCGCTCGTGTTGGTTCTGGTCCGCCGCCGGATTGCCTCCGGCCGGTGTCGCTATGGAACGCGCGTCAGCCATCGTCTAAGGTCCCTTCTCTCTCTAAACGGCAATCCACCATCTGTTGGCGTGTCGTCGCTGGGGTGAAAAACGTCCCGCCTGGTTAGCGGGAATCCGTGTATTGCGGGCATTTGCCCTGCTGGAGGGTATCGACCGAGTCGTGTAACGCCTCAGCCAAGGCGCGGAGCGACCGCACAAAGACGGGCCGCTCCTCGGGCGCCATGCGGTCCAGCGCCGCCTGCACCTGTGCCCGGTGAATCACGCGAATCTCGTCGCCGATCGTGCGGGCGGTTGCCGTCAACTCGACGATCACCTGCCGGCGGTCGGCCGGGTTGACCGCGCGCGCGACCAACCCCTCCTCGACCAACCGGTCGATCATTTCCGAGGCAGCGGGCATCGAGAGTCCAACTGCCTGGGCCAATTCGCCAAGGCTACTGCCGCTGCTATGGTAAAGCTGTGCGAGCGCCCGCTTCTGGGCAAACGTCCGATTTGCCATGTGCGGGTAGCAGGCCATGGCGGCGTGCATGAGCTTGGACACCCGCGGTAGCAATTCGGTTGCCTCGTCAATGAGGATGTCGTGTTCCACCTTCGTTCCTTCGATCTCCGAATCATTCCAACACCGAACTATACGGATTCCGAATGATTGTGTCAAGTCCAGGCTTTCATCCCAAATACTCCCCGGTCATTCCGAGCTTCTGAGGAATCGCGCCTTCGTCGCGCGATCGGGACCAATGGTCACGGTTGGCGCCAAAGGTGCGCCTGTACAATTGCCGATGGATCGAGTTCCAGCCTGGAGGCAGACGCCATGACTCACAATGACGAACGCGAGGAGAGCGGACCTCGACACATGACGGAGCCGGCCGAGTCACGCGCCGGCCTGGCGAAGTTCTTCGGCCTCAGTATGCGGATTTGGGCGATTGTGGTCGTGCTGGCCGTGGTCTTCCTGGTGGTCATCCTCATCTCCGTGCTCTAAAACGCTCGGTCGGTAGCGACGTATCGCGGGCGGATGCTAGACTGCCGGGCGGTTGTCGGCCGCTGACTTGCCAGAGGCGGGCGACGGCCGATTTGCGGCATGCAGAAGCCAGGAGCAAGGAACCAGGAGCCAAGACAGGACGATGGAGACCACTCCCCGACTGGAACGTGATCGCATCGGCGCGCATACGCCCATGCGTTGTCCGATCTGCAACGGCTCGTTGCGCAACACGATGATTCGCGATCTGGGCGGCATCACCGCGGCTCTGACCTGGGAGCTGCACGCCGGAGAATGCCCGGAGCACGGCTGGTTCCAAACCGAGGTCATCTCCCGCCCGCCGCGCGAGATCTTCCCGGTCGACCGCCCGTTCGGTACCGCCCGCCGGTTGATGGTCGACGGCGTCGAAATCTTTTCCTTCCCGACCGTTTGGAACGACCAGTCGCCGACAACGCAACGCAGCCGGGTCGACCCTTTCGATCCGCGCTACTGGCAAGTCCGCCGTCTGGTAGACGCGGGCTAAGGCGACAGGCGACGGGCGACAGAAACACGAACGACGAAGCGCCTGACGCCTGACGCCTGTCGCCTCAAGAAAGTACAAAAGCGATGCCGGCCAACAGCGCCCTTGATCCCCACGATTTCCCATCCGGCGGCAATGGCCAGCCCCAACGGGGCGACCGGCGACCTGGTCTCACCCCGTTTACGCTCTTTTTGGTGTTATTGATCGCGTTCATCCTGGTCAGGGTCCAGCTCGTTCTGATCTTGACGCTCCTGGCGCTCCTCTTCGCGACGGTGATCGAGCGCCCGGTCGAGCAACTCCAGCGGCGGCGCATCCCCCGCGGTGTCAGCATCCTCTTGGTCTATATCGCGATCATCGGCGGGTTCACGCTGCTCTCCATCCTCGTCGCGCCGATGATCTCGGACGAGGCCGACAACTTCCGGAACGAGGCGCCGGATCAGCTCCGCGCGCTGGAAGAAGATTGGCGAAAAAGCAGCAACCCGCTCCTCAGCGGCGCTGGGCAGGATTTGCTGAACCGCGCCATCAGCGCGATCGAGGAGCCTCCGGACCCGGAGCAAGAAACGACGATTAATGTCGTACTCAGCGTCGGCGGTGGCATCGTCGGTCTGGTCACCGCGCTGATCATTGCCTTTTATTACTTGCTGGAAAAGGATCTCTTGCGCCAGCTCATTCTCGAGCAACTCCAGCCGTCGTCGCGGGCGCGCGTTGCTCGCATTTGGGACAACGTCGAGGCGCAAGTCGGGCGGTGGCTGCGAGGGCAACTGACGCTCTGCCTTATCATCGGGGTCACGGCGACGATCGGCTACGGCATCCTCGACGTCCGCTTTTGGCCCCTCCTGGGACTCTGGGCCGGGCTGACCGAGATCATTCCGATCATCGGTCCGTGGATCGGCGGCATCCCGGCCTTCATCATCGCCTTGACCCAGGGCTGGGACAAAGCGCTGATCGTCGCCGCGTTCATCGTCGCCATGCAGATGACCGAGAACGCGGTGCTGGTGCCGCGGGTGATGCGAGGGGCGGTCGGCCTGACGCCGCTGACGGTCTTCGTCGCGATCCTGGCCGGCACCGAGTTTCGAGGGATCGCCGGGGCTGTGCTGGCGATCCCGGTCGCCGCCGCTGTGCAGGTGATCATTACCGACTACCTGCGCACGCGCCGAGCGGTGGGGCATCCGTCCGAGTCGGTCCTTTCCGGCTGGCGTTGGATGCGCGGCTACCACACCGGCTTGGCGGAGGACGAGCCTCCGCCGGCCGAGCCTCCCGCCTCGCGACGTCAGACCGAGCCGGCGCCGGCGGCCTCCAAGGAGCAGACGGGCTGGACCTCGCAGGTGCTGTCGCGGGTCGGCCGCGGCGCCGGTGGCGAGCGCCAGGACGACGGTCCCGCCGCCCGCCCGCCGGCCGAACCGTCAGAATAGGCGCAGCGACGGCGCGGCGGACGATCCACCTTGCAACCGCGCGATCGGCGGCGGGGTGGAGACCGGACCCTGTATGCGCTGACCGGCGTTGATCATGATCGCCCCAATCCGCTGGCGCCACGCACCAGTTCGTAGCACAACAGTTCGTGGTCGCGCGAGGCTCTTCATTGCCACGCGTCGCTCCGCGTCCTGCAGAAGCTCCGCTTGCCGCTGCACGACAAGCTCATCCGCCAAATAGTTTTGCAACGACATCTCGACGAACTCCCGCCGGCGGCGTTCCGCGCTACGTGGTCCAATGACCGTCCCGCCGGCACAAAGTCATCGTGCCCGATCAGCGTACCGGCGTCATCGACCAGATTCGGTATTTCGCGGAATGTCCGCACGCGGTGATCTCAGTATTTCTCGGTAGAGACGGCGGGAGCCAGGCGTCGGCCACCAGCCACCAGCCACCAGCCACCAGCCACAAACGCGGCCGCCTCCCGGTGTGGGAGGCGGCCGCTACGCGG
>JBOGUE010000431.1:0-4681 GCA_050695955.1 Thermomicrobiales bacterium
GACAAATGCCATCTGCCGCCCATCCGGTGAAAGCGCGGCGGCCGGCATCTGGAACCGCTCCGACGGATGCCCCTGCACCAGCGCGCTCAGCTCCAGCCCACCAACAAGCCCGCCACTCGCCAGATCATACGACTCCAGCAGCGGCGTCTCGACCGTCGCCGCCGGTTCCTCGAATGGCGACGGCGTGCCCATGAACGGACCGCCCGTCACCAAATTGATGACGGAGAACGCGTACAACCGGTCACCCGTTGGACCGACGAAGAATCGGTCCGTATCTATTCGATCCCCAGAGCCGAAAAGTTCGATCGTCGAAACGAGACGCCCGTCCGCCGTGTCATAGACGGAAAATCCGGCCCGTGTCCCAGGAACATGCACATAGAGGTACTCGTTCGGAATCAGCAGCCGGCTCCCGTCCCCGCTCAGCAGCGGCGGCGCATACACGCCGCGATAAAGACCCTCGTGCACAAACCGCGTCCGCTCGTCGCCCGTCCGCCCATCCAGCACCGTCACCGTCAACACCGACGGCGGCGCCGACATGTCAATCCGGTAGTCGACCCGCACCACCGTCGACCCATCGCCAGACGCCAGCCATGCCGACGGCCACCCTGCCCCTTCCGTCGTCGCCTCCGGCGTACCAACGCCGACCAGAGCATCACCGGACGATGGCACATCCTGCAACGTCAGCGGATCAAGCGGCTGCACCCCCTGCCCGGCCGCATCAGAAACGTACAAAGCAACGCCATCGACATCAGGCACGGCAGACGACGGCTCGGCAGTCGGACCAGCCAACTGCCACGCCCCAAATGCGGCAACGCCAACGACAAGGCACAGAACCACGGCCGCCGCCACTTCCAACGACTTCCTCGACCACCCCACCGGCCGTTCCACCACTACCGTAGCCGCCGCTTCGCCGCCCTGAAACAGATCCTTCGTAGGGGCGGACCGATGTGTCCGCCCGCTTTCGCTGGTCCGACCCGCCGCAATAAGCTCTAACTCCAGGCCTTGAACGAAAGCACGGTCAGGCCCCGCTACATCATCCAGCGCATACAGCCGCCGCACCGTCGACGCCACGTTCGGCTCGACCTCACCCACACCCTCCGCGTTGCCCAACAACGATTCCCAAAACCGATCCAGCCGGTTGATCGCCGCCAGATGCATCCGATCAATGCTCATCAGAAAACCCCTCGTCCGCTTCCATCACGGCTCGCAATCGCGCCATCGCCCGGAACTGCGCTACCTTCACCGCTCCGTGACTCTTCCCCAGCACCCGCGCGATCTCCGGCCCGCTCAACCCTGCCAGTCGCAACTCCAGCAACTGCCGCTGCTCCTCCGGCAACGTCGCCAGCAACCGCCGCGGCCGCCGGCCATCGTCCGCGCGCAGCGCCGCCTCCTCGGGACTGGGCGTTGGGTCCGCCACCGCATCCGCCCGGTCCAGCGACTGGTGCGCCCGCGCACCACGCAGATCGTTCACCACAACGTTGTGCGCCATAGCGAAGAGCCAACCCCTCACCGTCCCCTCGCGGTACGCCGGCAGCGCCGCAAGCGCCTGCGTAAAGACCCGCGCCGTCGCGTCCTCCGCCGCTTCCTTCACACCCAGCCGCCGGAGGCAATAGCGATAAATCCTATCCACATACCGCCGGTAGAGCAGCGCAAACGCCGCCGGGTCAACCCGCGCCCGCTCCACCAGAGCGTCGTCGCCCTCGTCGTCGCCGCCCACTCCATCATCCTGATCCTGGCCCTGGTCCTGGTCCTGGTCCTGGTCCAGCCACCGGCGCCGCATCGCCGCCATCCGCCGTCTCCCGGTCCGTTGCCACCAGCCGTCACCCAGGTAAACACCCGGCTCCACGGAGGGTTACAGATACATCCTCACCACTGTTCGTATACTGTAGTCATAACGAGGCAGACAGCCGGCTTCAGCCGGGTTAGTTGGGTCAGCGCGGGGTCTTCAGCCCCGCGTCCGCGGCGCAGCCGCCACATGTGGGCAAGCACCATGCGCAACCTCCTCGGACGCCTCCACTCCCGCCCACCCGAAGAACTCGCCCGCATCGCGCAAGCGTGGCGTATCCCCCTCGACGCCAACGACCGCCGTGCCACCGTCGGCCCGCTCTATCGCGCCCTCACCGACCCCCGCACGGTCCGCGACGCCTGGGACCTCCTCGACGCCGGCGAGCAGGCCATTGTCCGCCTCCTCGCCGTCAGCGAAGACACCGCCCTCACCCTCGCCGAGCTCACCCACTCCCTCGACTTGGAGGAGCCAACCGCCCGCGAAGCCGCCACCCGCCTCTACCACAAGGGCATGCTCGCCCGCGAAGGCGACGACGACCCCCTGCCCATCGGCGTCGCCCCGCGCCTCTTCCTCCCCCGCGAGCTCGGCCTCCTCTTCCGCCGCGTCCAGGACGAAATCGACGCCGGCGATCTCAGCACCACCCCTTTACGGGCGTTGCTGAGCCTGCTCGACGACACCGAAATCGAGGAGGCCGGCAAAATCTGGGGCCTCAAAGTCATCCCCGGCCTGCGCGGCCGCGAAGAGTTGAGCCGCCGCCTGCTGGAACAGGTCGGCGACGCCGAACGGGTCGCCACCGTCGCCCAACGCCGCCAGCGTGACGCCGCCCGCATCTGGGAACGCCTGCGCGCCGAGCCGGAGGGCCAACCGGTCCCCCTCGCCGCCGCCGCGGCGGGCGCGGGCTTGGCTGGCGAGAGCCCGCGCGAAGCGAATCGGCTGCGCGACGCCCTGGCCGAGCTCGAACGCGCGCTCCTCGTCTGGCACACCTACCGCCCCGACGGCAGCCGCTGGCTTTTCGTTCCCGCCGACATCCGGACGCCGCAACCACGCCACCGCGAGGAGCTGCCGCCCCTCACCCCGGTCGCCGCCGAAACGGTCGTCCCGCCCCCGTGGCGACACCCGGCCGCGCTCGCCTGGGACCTCCTCACCGTGCTCAGACAACTCACCCGGCCCCACGCGCCACGCCTGCACCGCGACGCGGAGATCTCGCGCCCGTGGCGTCGCCGCCTCAATCATCAACTCTGGAGCCACGGCACGGACCTGCCGCCGGCGGGCTACGTCGAGTTTCTGCTCGAGCTCGCGGTCGCCGAAGGACTACTCAACGAGGAAAACCGCGGTCCGCTCCTCCTCACCCCGGCCATCCGCGCCTGGCGCGACCGCTCCTTCCCCGAGCAGATGACCCGCCTGCGCGAGCGATGGCTCGGCAGCGCGAGCTGGATCGAAGGGGCCGGCCGCGAAGAGGTCCAGGTCTGGGGCGCCGACTGGCGCGGCTTCCGCCGCAAGCTCACCGGCTACCTCGGCGCGCTCGACGCCGGCGCCTGGCATCCCATCGACGTCGTCGCCGCCTGGCTCGCCGCCCTCGACACCGAGCTCCTCGGCAGCACCTTCACCGTCGCCACCGCCCGCCACGTTGGCGAGAACGACGACGACGAGAGCCGCCGCGCCGCCATCGCCGAAGTCGCGGCCGGCACCCTCACCACGGCGCTCGATTGGTTCGGCCTCGTCGAAGTAGCGGCCATTCCGCACCACACCCGCGCCGTCCGCCTCACCCCCGCCGGCCAAGCGCTGGTGAACGACGAGTCGCCGCCGGAAACGACGGAGCGGCGCCGGTTCATTGCCAACGCCGATCTCACGATCGCGCTGGTCAACCCGACGCCGCTCCAGGTTTGGTCCGTTTCGGCCTTCGCCGAACTCGAGCAATTGGGGCAGGAAAGCGTCTATCGGCTCACACCGGATGCCGTCGGCGCCGCCCTCGACGCCGGCTTCGACGTCCGCCAGATCGCGACCTTCTTGACCAACCAGCGCGGCCAACCGCTGCCGGCCGCAATCGAGACCGCGCTAGCCGATTGGACACGCACCTACCGCCGCGTCCGCGTCCGCCATACCGTCGCGCTCACGCCCGACGACACGGCCACCATCGACGCCCTGGCGATCGCCCTCGAGGCCGCCCGCTACACCGTACGCCGCCTCCCGGACGAGCTCATCGTCGACCTCCCACCAACCACGCCCGACGCCGGCCCTGACCACGCCCTGGCCGACCTCAACGACGCCCTCCGGGCCAAAGGCTTCACGCCCCATTGGACGCCCAGCCCTCACCCGGACCGCCGTCGCCCATAGGCAAGATCGACCGCAACCCACCCGCGTTCGCCCTTCACCGACGTAATCGGCACACGCGGTCCGCATGCAGTCGGATGCATCCAACTTCCGTCACTGAGCCCGGACTTCCGGAGTCCAGTCCAGGGCGGCGCCCGATGTCCACACTGGATCGATCCCCGACCGGCGTCCGCTGTCCGCCACGGTTCGAGCGATCCGGTGTGGACATCATCGCCGGTCGGCGCCCTTTGACCGCATCGCTCCGAACCGTCTCACGCTCGGATCAGCCGCTGTTCCGCTCCGCTTCCAGCTCCGGAACGACCTGATCAAGGATCCCCAGCCCGCGCTCCAGCGTCGCCAACTCATCGTCCGAGAAGCGCGCCAGCCGCGTGGACAACTGCTCCACTAACTGCTGCTCCCCAGCCTCGCTCACCTGTCGCCCCGTGGCGGTCAGCTCCAGGTAGATCCGCCGGCGATCGCCCGGCTCGGTCGTGCGGCGCACATAGCCCCGCCGCTCGAGCCGGTCGATCAGCCCGGTGATGACGGCAGGCGTCACCATCAGGCGGCGCGCGATCTCCCCCAGCG
>JBOGUE010000432.1:0-6264 GCA_050695955.1 Thermomicrobiales bacterium
GGGCTACACGATCCGCTGGGACCCGGAGACGTGGGTGGCGATGCCGGAGTCCGCGGAGGATGGCCGCCAGTTCCACATCGTCGGCAGCGTCCTGGTGATGGTCAGGATCACCGGCGTCGAGGGCTACGGCGGGGATGCCGACGCCTGCCTCGCCGGCATCGTGGAAAGTAGCCAACCCGATGAGGAAGACGACGCGCCGTTGGTGTTGGCCGAGGGCAGGCAGGCGCCGGCCACGGCAGACGGGGCGGCCGGCGCGGTGTACGACATCGGCACGTTTGGGGTCGCCTACTACGAGTGCCGGACGCTGGTCGAAGGCGAGTCGGCGTTGCAGGTCCGGTTCGTCGCGCCGGCGCGGGCGTACGACATGGTCCTGCCGGCGCTCGAAGAGCTGCTGACCGGCATCGAAGTGGAATCGTGACGGGCGCGATGAAGACGACCGTGCTGGAACCTTTTTGGAACGTCGCATCGCTAGATTGATGGGGACGTGGCAAGGGCGCCATGAGCACGACCCGGTGAACACGCTGTGCGACCGAATGTAGAGCACGAAGGAGCGACCAATGGATAGTCAGCACTTTGACGATCTCACCAAGGCGATTGCCGCCAGGGCGTCCCGCCGTACCCTGCTCACGGTGCTGGTTGCCGGGTTCGCCGGCGCTGTTGGCGGTGGATTTCGTGGCGGCCGCGCGCTGGCCGGGCCTGGCCGTGGCGGTCAGGGTAGGAAGGCGAAAGGGCGGTGCCCCGACGGGTTTGTCAATTGCCGGGGCGACTGCGTCATCCTGGCCGAGGATCCCAACAACTGCGGCGGGTGCAGCGTCGTTTGCCCGCCGAACCGGATCTGCCAGAACAGGCAGTGCGTTGTCGAGTGCGATCCCGATCAGCGCGATTGCGGCGGTGGGGACTGCGTTCCGGTCACGAGCTGTTGTCCTGGGGAGACGCGGCCGTGCTATTCCGGCCCGAGTGGCACCGAAGGAGTGGGGATTTGCCGCGCCGGCGAGCAGCTCTGTCTGGAGAACGGCGCTTACAGCGCGTGCGCGAACGAGGTCACGCCGCGGCCGGAAGCCTGCAACGGGCTTGACAACGACTGTGACGGACAGATCGACAGTGACCAGGAAATCATCACCTGCGGCGTCGGCGCCTGCATGCGGTCGGTGCCGGCCTGCATCGACGGCGTGCCGCGGGCGTGCGTTGAGGGGACACCGCGGCCCGAGACCTGTAATGGGATCGACGATGACTGCGATGGGGTCGTCGATGAAGAGGTGCTCTGTCCGGACCAGGAAAACGGCGAGTACTGCGATTCGATTGCGGGTCGCTGCTGCTTCGGCGAGGGGGCTCCCGTCATCGCGATGGGATTCGACTGTGAACGCTGCTGCAGCGGCAGTTGCAACCCGTTCACGAGGCTTTGCCGGTAGGGGCGCGCCGCATCGCGGTCAACCAGCGAAGCGGATGCATCTCGGAGATGAGCATGACCGCGAGCGGCGACACGACGGCCCGCACGAAACAGGACCATCCGCACATGTCCATTGAGCGGACCCGCGCGACGATGACGGCCTACCTCGAGACCGTCGTCGACGGCGGACCGGTCGGGAACTATTTGGCCCCCGACGCGACGTTGACAATGATGGACTCTGGCGATATCACCCATGGGCGCGACGCCATCGCCGGGGTGATCGACTTCATCCACACCCGGGCCTTCGCCGCGGGGATGGAGCTCGAAGCGCTCGTCGTCGACGAGGGCCGGGCGATGATCGAGGCCATCTTCGCCGGGGTTCACACCGGCGAGTTTGGCGGTCTCGCCCCGACCGGCCGCGCGGTGCGCGTGCAATATGCGGTCGCCTTCGATCTGGCTGGCGACGCGATCACGGCACTGCGCGTGTATCTGCCGCTGGAGGCCCTCGCCCGGCAGGTGCGCCACGGCTGACGGAGTCGCGTCGCCGCCCGTTGCGTTCGGGGCATGATTCACGTAGGATGGCGTCATCGTGTGAAGCAGCCGGTAATACCGCGTGGCCGGGAGCGCTGTCATGGGACAGGACCGTGCGGTAGGCGCGCCGCCGCTGCCCGCCGCGCCGTGGCGGCCGGCGCGCCTGCCGCAACCGCTGACGCCGCTTGTCGGCCGGGGCGTGGAGGTGGCGGCCGTCGGCGACCTCTTGCACCGGCCGGAGGTCCGCCTGGTGACGCTGACCGGGCCGGGCGGCGTGGGCAAGACCCGGCTCGCCATCGCCGCGGCGGAGCGGGCAACGAGTGGCGTCGCCTACGTCGCCCTGGCCCCGATCCGCGATCCCGATCTGGTCGCTTCGACTGTCGCGCGGACGCTCGGCATCCGCGAGGTCCCCGACCAATCCATCGTCGACACGATTGTCGCGGCGATCGGGGCGAGCGATCGTCTGCTGGTGCTCGACAACTTCGAGCAGGTGGTCGAGGCGGCGCCGCTGCTGATCGGACTGCTGACCGCCTGCCCGGCGCTGCGCGTGTTGGTGACTAGCCGCACGGTCCTGCGTCTCTCTGGCGAGCACGTCTACGCGGTGCCGCCGCTGGCCCTGCCTGACTTTACCAACCTGCCGCCCATCGAGCAGTTGAGCGAGATCGATGCCGTCCGCCTCTTCGTCGCCCGCGCCACCGCCGCGCACCCCCACTTCGCGCTGACGCCGGAAACCGCCGGCGCGGTCGCCGCGATCTGCCACCGGCTCGACGGGCTGCCATTGGCGATCGAGCTCGCCGCCGCGCGGCTGCGCGTGCTGCCCCCGGCTGTCCTGCTGAGACGGCTCGAGCAGCGCCTGCCGCTGCTGACCGGCGGCGCGCGGGACCAGCCAGCCCGGCTGCAGACAATGCGCGACGCCATCGCCTGGTCCTACGATCTGCTGTCGCCGGACGAGCAGGCACTCCTGCGCCGCCTCTCTGTTTTCGCCGGCGGCTTCACACTGGCGGCGGCGGACGCGGTTGTCAACGGGAATGGCGATCTCGGCGTCGACATCTTTGACGGCCTCGCGTCGCTCACCGATCAGAGTCTGATTCGGCAGATCGCCCAACCGGACGCCGAGCCA
This sequence comes from Thermomicrobiales bacterium, assembly GCA_050695955.1. Lineage (GTDB taxonomy): Bacteria > Chloroflexota > Chloroflexia > Thermomicrobiales > UBA6265 > JBOGUF01. The sequence goes on from JBOGUE010000432.1 coordinate 3,039, forward strand.
CGCTTCGGGATGCTGGAGACGATCCGTGAGTTTGGGCTGGACCGTCTTAAGGCCGCTGGTGACGAAGAAGTGACGCGCCACGTTCACGCGAGATGGTGCTTGACGCTGGCGGAGGAAGCGAGAACCAAGATCGTCGGTCCGGACCAGGTAGCGTGGCTCAATCGGGTGGAAGCCGAGCATCACAACCTCCGGTCCGCGCTTTCGTGGCTCCTCGAGTCCGGCGACGCCGATGGGGCACTGCGACTGGGGGGGGACCTGTGGCGGTTCTGGTACCTCCGAGGCTACATGACCGAGGGACGGGGATGGCTGGATCGCGCCTTGGCCCAAGACGGCGGCCAACCGGCATTTCGGGCGCGTGCGCTCACCGGGGTGGCCCTGCTCGCCCATTTTCAGGGCGACGACCGGCGCGCCGTTGCGCACGCCGCCGAGAGTCTGGACATGTGCCGGGCGCTGGGGGACCGTGAGAGTGCCGCCATCGCCCTCTACCTGCTCGCCACGGTCGATGAGAGCGGGGGACGCTACGATCAAGCCACATCCCGCTTCGAGGAGGCGCTTTCGCTGTTTCGCGAGGTCGAGAACCCTTACTGGGTTGGCCTTACGCTGACGCACCTCGGAATCGTCGCCTGGGGCCGAGGTAATCCTGACCACGGCAGAGAACTTTGCGAAGAGTCGCTGGCCCTGCAACGGCTGCTGGGACACCCATTTGGGATTGCCTTCGCGCTTGCCTATCTCGGCCATATCAGGCAAGACCAAGGAGACTGGCCCGGGGCTGCGCCACTGTACGACGAGAGCCTTGCCCTCTGGTTAGATCAGGGGTTCGAACACGGCATCTTCATTCTCCTCTCGGGCGTCGCCGGAATCTGTGCTGCCGGCGGCCATCCGGACCGGGCGGCCCGACTCTTCGGCGCAGCCGACTCCGTGCGCGAGCGCATCCGTCTGTCCCCCCGCCTGCCCGAGCGGACCCTTTTTGACCGAGCCGAAGCCGCCGCACGAGCAGCTTTGGACGAACCCGCGTTTGTGGCGGCGTGGGCAGAGGGTCGAGCGCTGTCATCCGAACAGGCTGCCACCGAAGCCGCGGTGGTGGCAAAGGAAGCTATCTCGTGGACAGAATCAACTGTGGTCCGATCCTCCCAGGCCGCCTCCGCTGCATCAGCGGCGCAACGCGCTTTGCTCGGTGGGCTTACGGCGCGGGAGCTCGACGTCCTTCGCCTCATCGCCACAGGGCAGACCGATCAGCAGATTGCCGACGCGCTCTTCATCGGGCGGCGCACGGTGACCAGCCACGTCAGCAGCATCCTCGCTAAGCTGGGGCTCGATTCCCGTACCGCCGCGGCCACACACGCCGTCCGCCATGGTCTCGTTTGACGCGCGGGGTTGCATCTGTGTCCGGAAGGGTACGTATGGGCGGTGGCGATCGTGCGTTCGGTCGAATCCGTACCTTCGACGATGCGTGACGGCTCCGCGGGGCGCACGATGCCTTCATGCGCCGCCGGTGGACGGCGGCGGGCAGCCAGCGAAACGAGGAGGCGGATCATGAGCGCTATACAGACTGAGACGACGGCGATCGAGCAAACGCGGGCGACGATGACGGGGTATCTCGACGCCCTCTTCGGCGGCGACCGATACGGCGACTACCTGGCGCCGGACGCGACCTTCACCATGATGGAAACCGGGGAGGTGACGCGCGGGCGGGACGCCATCGTCGGCCTCCTCGACTACTTCCACGAGCAGGCGTTCGCGGCCACACCGGAGCTGACGACGCTCGTCGTCGGCGAGGAGCGCGCCATGATCGAAGCCGTTTTCATCGGCACGCACGCCGGCGAGTTTGCCGGCATCGCTCCGACCGGACGCGCTGTCCGTCTCCCCTACACTGTCGCCTATGACCTCGACGGCGACGCGGGCGCCATCACAGCGGTGCGCGTCTATCTGTCGTTGGACGCGCTGGTGCGACAGATTCGCGGGGCGTAGGACGGCGAGGGCGGAAGGCGGAAGGCGGCGAGGGCGGCGGTCAAGCCGGCGGGCGGTGCATCCGCCGGGCGATGCCGCTCGGGAAGCGGGTTTCGAAGTCGAGCAGGCCGACCCACTCGGGACGGACGGTGAGCCGCGCCATCCGCGAGTACATCCGACCGATCTGCTCGACCCAGGCCCGCCCCTGCTCGGTTCCCATGTATCGCTCGACCGCCGCCGCATACTCGGGCGGCACGCCCTCCACGATGTCGATGATTGCGGTGCCCCGAATCATGAGGACGTTGTAAGGCTGATCCTCGCTGTCGATCGTCAGCGCGATGGCGGGTCGCGCGCGAATTGCGGGCACCTTCGGCGCATCGTGCCAGGTTCCGAAGACGACCGCTTCGCCGGTCCAATGGAACGCCATGGGAATGGCGCGGGGCGTTCCGTCCAGGGCCGTATAGGCCAGCCGCGCCGGAATCTGGGACTCCAGCAATCGCCGGGCGACCGGCATCTCCAAGAGGGCGAGGTCTCCTTGCGTTGGCTCCATGGGATGCTCCTTGTCTGGTGTTCACACGACCGACTTTTGCGTCAGCCCGTCGTCATGCTGAGGAATCGAAGCATCCCCCGGCGAAGCCGCGTCGTCGAGAGGCGGTGCGCTGCGCGCGGGGATGCTTCGCCCGCGGGCTCAGCATGACGGAAGACTACGCGTCCGGAGTGGCATCGGGCGTGGTTGGCGGCTCGATGACCATGCGTACGCCCTCGGCGGTTGTGGGGAAGGTGGCGATGGCGGCGCCGGTCGGGTCTTTGACCGTTATGACGTACTCGCCGGCGAACGTGTCCCCGTCCGGGCCGAGCTGTTGGGTGCCGCTGACGGTTAGCCGGCCGGTCGCGCCTCCGGCCTCGTCTGACGTCAGGACGTCGAAGGTGACGGCAGAGGTCTGCTCCCCTGTCTGCTCCCAGAGGCCGTGCCCGGTGCCACTGAACACGACCGCGAATGGTGATCCCGGCGCGGCGGGTTGACTTGGCGGGGAGCTATGGAACGTCGTGCCATCGGCGAGGTAACTACTGAGGACGGGGAAGACGCGGCCGGTAGCCTCTGTCACCGTCACCCGCCAGGTGCCGCCGAATCCCGCTTCGGCGGTGGCTGAGGCGGCCTGCCGCGCGTCGGCGCGGAGCGAGAGACCGACCAGACTCATGGTAACAACCAGGGTGAGCATCGAACTGAGGAATACGATGCGGCGCATGGGCTGCTCCTTGCTCCTTATGTGCTGTGCGA
>JBOGUE010000433.1:0-2941 GCA_050695955.1 Thermomicrobiales bacterium
TCCAACGCCGTTGCCATCGTACTCGGGCGGACACATCGGTCCGCCCCTACGACGTTTTCCGTCTCACGCCTTCCGCCTTCCGCCTTCCGTCATTAGGTCATGCTCTCTCTTCTGCGACCCCTCGCCATCCGCGCCCTGACGCTGTTCGGGGTGCTGATTGCCGTGCTGATTTTGCTGGTGATTTCGCTGGGGGCGACCGGGTTTTCAGACAATCTGCTGCGGGCGCAGGTGACGGAGGAGTTGCGCGGGTTCCGGCAGAGCCTGGCACAAACGGTACGCGATCCGGACGATCTCGAACGGGCCGCGGAGGAGCGGCGGGCCGAGCTGGAGCGGTTCTACAACCTGGACGAGCCGTGGTATATCCGGCTGCCGCCGCAGGTCTTCCGGGTGCTGAAGCTTGATCTGGGGGACGCGCGGTCGCTACGGACGGCCGACGGGAGCAACCGTGTTTCCGACATTGTGTTGGAACGGTTGCCGTACACGGTGCTCTTGCTGACGACCTCTTCGGTCATCACCGCGATCGTCGGGTTGACGGTCGGGGTGCGAATGGCGACGCGGGTTGGGAGCCGGCTCGATCGCGCCCTGGCATACTTCGCGGCGATCTCGTTCGCCGTGCCCGCGTGGTGGCTGGGAATCCTCTTTATCCTGATCTTCGCCTTCAAGCTCGATATCCTGCCGTCGGGCGGGATGTACGGCAATCCGCCGCCGCGGGGGCAGCCGGACCGCTTCTTCGATCTTGCCAAGCATGCGATCTTGCCGATCTTGACACTAGTACCGGTCAGCGTCGGGCCGTACATCTACGCGGTGCGGACGATGACGGTGACGGTGGCACAGGAAGACCACGTGCTGCTTGCCCGCGCCAAGGGTTTGCCGGAGAGCAGGGTGACGTCGCGCCACATTCTGCGAGTTGCGGCGCCGCCGATCGTGACCGGATTGGTCCTCGGGTTGGCCGGCTCGCTTTCCGGCTCGATCCTGACCGAGACGGTTTTCAACTGGCGGGGCATGGGCCGGCTCTACTACGACGCGGTCTCCGGCACGCCGGACGAAGGCGTGATTGTGGCCCTGACCTACCTCTTCACGCTGCTCTACGTGTTAGCGCGGTTCGTTCTCGACATCCTGTACGTCGTGCTTGATCCGCGGGTGAGGTACTGACGGTGGTGATGGGTGATGGGTGATGGCTGAGGCCTTGGTCGCAGGGCAACCAACGACACCAGAACCGGATGAGCGGGAGGACGACCAGGCGACGGGTTTCTCGTTGCGTGGGGCGCTGCGCCTGCTGCTGGCGACGGGGTCGGGCAAGGCGGGCGTCGCCCTCTTCGTGCTGATGATCGGGCTCTCGGTTTATGTGCTGGTCACCTATCCGCTGCGGTTTGGAGAAGAGCGGTGGAGCAATCCGGCGATCTGGGCGGACAATCCGAAGGCCGCGCCGCCAGCGTGGACCTCCTGGGTCGGGGATGACGCGTTCGAGCACACGACGCTGACCCAGGGCGAGCCGGCAGAGGTGCGGCGGGTGCCGCAGGGCGAAGGGCGCATCTTTCGGTTCCCGATCTCGATATCCGATGAAGTGCCGAGCTTCGTCTCGCTGACGATGACGGGCGTCACGTTCAACGGCGCTCGGCCGCCGTCGGTGATCGTGACACTGACACGGCCGGACGGCGGTGTGGTCGGGCTGGCAAATCCGCCCATTTCTGGTCCGCGTTCGGGCGAGACGGCGCCCTTTCGTCGCTTTTACGACTCCCCAGACCGCATTTTGATCACAGAACAGGACATCGCCGGCGACCGTCTCCAGCAGACATACCAGCAGATCTACCCTGACGCGCCATTGCCGGCGAACCTCGACGATCGCCTGGCCGAGGGGCTCTTTGGCATGCCGGCTGAGGACGGCGCGATCGTGCCGCTCGCGGGAGACTACTCGCTCGACGTGCAGGTCTTCGTGAGCGACTCGAATGACGAGGTCAACGACCTCGAAGCGGTGCTCGGGGGCACGGTCTACGGTGTGATGGGCACCGACGCGCTCGGGAGGGACCTCTTCGAAGGATTGCTCTATGGCTTCCCGGTGGCACTGCTGATCGCGGCGCTTGCGGCCGTGATGTCGACGATCATCGGGGCCAGTCTTGGGATTCTCAGCGGGTATGCCGGCGGGGCGACCGACGCCACGATCCAGCGCCTCTCCGACATCATCTCGAACATCCCGACGTTGCCACTGTTGATCTACCTCGTCTTTCTTCTGGGTTCGCATCTCTACCTGATCATTCTGGTGCTGGTGGCCTTTAGCTGGCCGGGGCTGACGATCCTCGTCCGCTCGATGGTGCTCCAGATCAGGTCGGGGCAGCTTGTTGAGGCGGCGCGGGCGATCGGGGCATCGCGGACGCGGATTATGGTGCGGCACATCTTCCCGCAGGTGGCGCCCTTCATCGTGGCGCAGATGATCTTCTTCGCGCCAGGGGCGATCTTGGCCGAGGCGTCGTTGAGCTTCCTCGGTTTGGGCGACCCCTCGATCCCGACCTGGGGTCAGATGCTGGAGCAGGGGTTCCGCACGGGAGCACTCTACGTGGGGTATTGGTGGTGGGTGATCCCTCCGGGCGTGCTGATCGTCTTCACCGCGCTCGCCTTCATGTTGCTGGCGCTGGCGATGGAGCCGATCGTCGACCCGCGCTTACGGCAGACCGGTGGTGGGTCAGTTTGAATCGAGCAAGCCGACGATTTCCTCGATAGTCCAGACGTGATCTGCAACCCCTGCGGCGACGGCTGGCGTCGTTTTCAGGGTCTTATGCACGCGGGCGAAGTTGTAGTACATGAAGTGCAGCGCCACCGCGTGCATGAGGTTCTCGACCTTCTTGGAGAACGCGTTGGTCAGGCGGGTGAAGCGCCGTATGCTCATGCGCATGGTGAGGTTCTGGCGTTCGACGTAGCTGGTCGAGATGTGCCAGGGGTCCGGGTC
>JBOGUE010000434.1:0-6520 GCA_050695955.1 Thermomicrobiales bacterium
GCGTAACACACCGCCCGACTCCCGACACTACACCCTCGGACGATGCCGGTCCACGCCCCCCATCGTCCCCGCATCACATCGGGAGGAGGATTGCGATGTTTGGCACAATCGGCCACGCGAAGCTCAAGCCCGGGCACGAAGGTCAGATCGAAGCTATGCTTGAGGACTGGCGGCGTGACGTTCGCCCCAAGGTTCCCGGCCGCTTCGTGGAGATTCATGGCCGCCCCGTCGACCAGCCCGGCGAGATTGTCTTCATCGCCCTCGCCCAGGACGAGCGGACGTACCGCGATCTTGCCAACCTCCCCGATCAGGACGCCTTCTTTCGCCGCATGATGGAGCACGTCGACGGCGACGTCCGCTGGGAAGACGTCGAAATGGAGGTCGGCGTCTCCGAGTGACCGCCGATGCGCGTTCGCATAGGGCGGCGCGTGGCGTTCAGAGGCAACGGGCCATGGTGACGATGCCCGCCGGACCAGTCGTCTCGCCCCTGCTCGTCGGCCGCGACGCAGAGGTTGCGGCGCTCGACGAAGCGCTGGAGCGGGCGCTCGAAGGGGCCGGTACGACGATGCTCTTCGCCGGCGAGGCTGGCGTCGGCAAGTCGCGGCTCGTCGCCGAGGCGCGGACTCGTGCCGCTCGGCTCGGGTTCCGTCGTCTCGAAGGGCACTGCTTCGAACCGGATCGCTCCCTCCCCTACGCGCCGCTGATCGATCTGCTGCACACGCACCTCGCCGGGCGGTCGCCTGAGGAGTGCGTCGCCGAGACCTCAATCGGCCCCGCGCTGCGCAAGCTCATCCCCGAACTGGCGACACTCCACTTTGAAGGCGCGCCAAACTCGCCCGCCGACCCCGAGCAAGAGAAGCGCCGCCTCATTCATGCGCTCGCCCAATTCATCCTCCGTTTCGCTGCCGAGCGGCCGCTGCTCGTGGTCATTGAGGACATGCATTGGTGCGACGACGCCAGCCTTGATGCGTTGCTGCGCCTTGCCCGCGGCGTTCCCGACCAGCCGATCTTGCTCCTCCTCACCTATCGGGACGAGGAAACGCATCCCTCCCTCGACCGCTTCCTGGCCGAGCTCGATCGGCTACGACTGGGAACCGAACTGCGAATCCCACCGCTCGATATCGACGGCGTCGAGACGATGCTGCGCACGATCCTCGAGCTTGACGGCCCGATCCGGGCGGATCGTCTCGACGCCTTGTACACGCTGAGCGAAGGAAACCCGTTCTTCCTCGAAGAGTTGCTCCGCTCGCTACCGGCGGCGGGCGTAGACCCGAGGAACGGCGCTCTCAGCCAATGGCCGACCGGCCAGGTGCCGATCCCGCGAACCGTGCAAGAGGCGGTCCGTCGCCGTGCGGTTCTGCTCAGTGAGGCCGCTCGCGACGTCATGGCGCTGGCGGCCGTGGCCGGTCGCCGGTTCGACTTCGCCCTGCTCCAGGAATTGACCGGGCGAGACGAGGCCGAGCTGCTCCGGCTGATCAAGGAGCTCATTGCGGCCCAGCTCGTCGTCGAATCGTCGGCCGAGCAGTTCGCATTTCGCCACGCGCTCACCTGTCAGGCCGTCTACGCCGAGATGTTGCTGCGCGAGCGGCAGGCGCTCCATCGGCGGGTCAAGGCGGCGCTCGAGCGGATCTACGCCGACGCCATCGAGGCGCACGTGGAAGACCTCGCTTACCACGCCTTCGAAGCCGCCGATTGGGAAGCGACCCTCACCTACGCGCCGCGGGCGGGAGAGCGGGCGCAGTCGTTGCACGCGACGAGCGCCGTCATCGAGCAATTCACGCGCGCATTGGACGCCGCGCGCTGGCTCTCCTGTTCCCCATCGGTCGCGCACCTCCGCGGACGCGGGCTAGCCTACGCGACGCTGGGAGAATTCGATCGCGCCCGGAGCGACCTCGCGTCCGCGCTCGAATCCGCGCGCAACGTGGGCGACGCGCACGCCGAGTGGCAAATCCTGCTCGACCTCGGCCTGCTCTGGGCGTCGCGCGACTACGACCGGACCGGTGCGCACTACCGGCAGGCGCTGGCCGTAGCCAAGGCGATCGACGATCGGGCGCTGCTGGCCCACAGCCTCAACTGGCTCGGCAACTGGCATCTCAACGTCGTCCAGCCGCGCGAGGGACGGCGGTGCCATGAAGAGGCGCTGACGATCTTTCGGACGCTCGACGATCGGCGAGGCATTGCGGAAACGCTGGACCTGCTCGGCCTGGCGGGCAACATGGGCGGCGAGTTGCCCCAGAGCGCGGCGCACTACCGCCAAGCCATCGAGCTCTTCCGCGAGCTGGACGACCCCCAGCGGCTCGCCTCCAGTGTGGCCGTGCTGGCGTGTCAGGGCATGTCGTACGTCATCGAGACGGTCGCGCCCGATCCCGCCGCCCTGGCCGACGCGGTTGACAACGCGGGCCTCTCCCTCAAGCTGGCCCGAGAGATCGGCTGGCGGGCCGGTGAATCATATGCCCTGGCCGTCCTGGCCGACTGCCTGACCGCCACGGGCGACTTTGACCGCGCTCTTGACTTCGCGCGCGAAGGATTTGCCGTCGCCCAGGACATCGATCACCTGGCCTGGACGGTCGGGAACCACACGAGTCTGGGCTCGCTCTATCGCGAGATGCACGCTCCGCTGGCCCAGGACCATCTCGAAGCGGCCCTGTCGCTGGCTCGGACGTCAGTGCCGTTCTGGTTCCCACTGGTCGCCGGAGTCCTGGCGTCAACCTGCGTCGCCGCCGGCGACCTGGAACGCGCGGCGTCGGTGCTCGACGAGGCACCGGTCCAAGATCCGCCGGTGACGCTGGGGCAGCGGCTCTGCTGGCTTGGACGGGCGCAGCTTGCCCTTGCGGCCGGCGACCCGGCTCTGGCACTGTCGGTCGCGGACCGGCTCATCGCCGCCGATGCCACGCCCGACGCGGTGATCCCCCGTGTGTGGCACGTGCGGGGCGAGGCCCTGGCCGCGCTCGGCCGAATCGAAGACGCGGAGTTGGCGCTGCTTGCCGCGGGGGAGACCGCGGCAGGCCAGGGACGCAGACCGCTCCTGTGGCGTATCAACGCGTCGCTCGGCCGCCTCTGGCGGCAGGCAGCGCGGCCCGAGGATGCGGAGCGCGCCTTCGCGGCCGCTCGCGCCACCGTCGCGGAGCTGGCCGCGAATACACTGGACGAGCGCCTACGCGACGGATTCCTGCGGGCCGCCGACGCGCTCCTCCCCCGGCCACCGCGCATCTCGACCCGTGAGGCAGAAAAGCGCGCCTTCGGGGGGCTAACCGGCCGCGAGCGCGAGGTCGCCGCCTTGGTCGCCCAGGGCCGAACGAATCGCGGCATCGCCGACGAGCTCTTCCTCAGCGAACGGACCGTCGAGGGCCACGTTGCCAACATCCTGGCGAAGCTGCACGTCGAGGCCCGAACGCAGATCGCCGCCTGGGCGGCCGAACGGGGCCTGACCCGCGCCGGATAGCTGGACATCCGTTCCCATTCATTCGCCTTGGCGTCGGTCTCCCCGGCCTTGCAACGCCGGGCTGAACCTACGAAGCCCTTCCAGGGCTGTGGTTGGCAGGGCTCGCTCCACAGCCCGGAGGGGTCTTGTAGGTTGAGCGCGGGGATTTATCCCCGCGGCAAGGCTTTTCCACGTACCGCCCCGTCCAAATCCCCGTACTACTCGCGACTCGACCACGTACTTGCCACGATGGCAGGTGTCTCCGTGCCTGCCATGCTGAGAGCCAGATTCGGAGCGGCTCGTTCCGTGGAGATCGCGCGATCGACCGCCCAAGGAGGAGGCACTTGGTGAGCCACGAAACACGGTTCGGCATCCTCGTCTTGCAGAGCGACCCGTGGCCCGACATCGTCGAGCGCGTGCAGCGGTACGAGCGCCTCGGCTTCGACGCGGTCTGGATTGCCGACCACTTCGCGCTCCCCTGGGATCCGGCTCAGCCCTGGTTCGAGGGGTGGACCGTGCTGGCAGGGCTCGCGACCGTGACCAGCCGGATTCGCCTGGGTCCGCTGGTCTCGCACGTGGTCTACCGCAACCCCGCCGTGCTGGCTCGCCAGGCGCTCACGGTCGACCACCTCTCCGGCGGTCGGCTCAACCTGGGGCTAGGAGCCGGCGCCTCGCCGCGCGACGCCCCGATGACCGGCGTCGACTGGTGGTCGCCAGCCGAGCGGGTCGGGCGCTTCCGCGACGCGGTCGAGATCGTCGATCGCCTGCTGTGCGACGAGGAGACGACCTACCGGGGGCGGTACTACCGCGTCACCGGAGCCACGATGAACCCCGGTCCGGTCCAGCGGCCTCGCCCACCGCTGACCATCGCCGCCTCAGGCCCGGTGATGGTCAAGCTGGCCGCCCGCTACGCCGACGTCTGGAACACCGAGGGTTCGTTCGAAGAGCTCTTTCGCATCGATGCGGCCCCGGCCGAGGTCTACCGGCTGACGCGCGAGCGGAACGAGCTGCTGAGTGAGCACGCGGCGGCGCTTGGGCGCGACCCGGCCGCGATCACCCGCTCCTTCCTCGCCGGCTACGGCGCGGCGCCGGAGGACCCGTGGGCCTCGTCTGAGGCATTCCACGACCTCGTCGGCCGCTACCGGGAGATCGGGTTCAGCGAGTTCGTCTTTCCCGAACCGAGCGCTGGCGAGTCCGATGTCTTCGAGCGGATCGTCGCGGACGTTATCACGTCGGCCGCAATTGCCTGACGATGGAGGTACACGATGAAGACAACCGTCGACAACGACCTGATCGAAGCGGCACGGGCCATCGGCCCGCTCATCCGTGACCACGCCGACGAGGCGGAGCGCGAGCGGCGTCCGCCCAGAGCGGTGTTCGACGCGCTGGCGGACGCGGGTTTCCTTCGCATGTTGACGCCCCGGTCCTTAGGCGGCCTGGAGATCGATCCGATCACGTTCGCGCGGATCATGGAAGAGGTGTCGGGATTCGACAGCGCGGCCGGATGGGTGCTCCAAATCGGCAACTCCGCCGACTGGTGGTGCTGTCGCATGCCGACCGAGGGAACCGAAGAGATCTACGCGGGAAACCCGAACGCGCTGATCGCGGCGGCGTTCCACCCGCCGATGCAGGCGACGGAGGTCCCCGGCGGCTACCGCGTCACCGGACGCGGTCCGCTGGCGAGCAATATCCACGACGCCGATTGGCTGATGGTGACCGCGCTAATCATGGACGGCGATCAGCCCCGCATGACCGGCGGCGCGCCCGAGGTCATCGCCCTCGTCTGCCGCGCCGGCGAGGCGGAGATCATCGACACCTGGTACGCCCTTGGCATGCGTGGCACCGACAGCAACGACGTCGCCCTGGCCGATGTCTTCGTGCCGACCTCGCGGACCTTTCCGCTCGTCCCCGAGTTCGAGCCGGGGGCGCACTACCGCGGTTCGCTCTACCGATTCCCGGCCATGGGCGAGGTTGGGGTGGTGCTCGCCCCCGTCGCCTTGGCGGTGGCTCGGAGCGCGATCACGGAACTGATCGCCCTCGCCCAGCGCAAGACCCCGTTCGGCTCGGCCAAGCCGCTTCGCGAGCGGACCCAGGCCCAGACACGAATCGCCATGGCGGAGGCGACCCTGCGTTCGGCACGTTGCCTCTTTTTCGACACGCTGTCCGAGGCGTGGGAGCGGACGCTCGCCGGAGAGCCCGCCTCGTTGGAACAGCGGGCCGATCTCTTGCTCGCCGCGACTCACGCCGTGAGCAGCGCGGCAAAGACCGTGGAACTGGTGTACGCGACCGCGGGCACGAGTGCCATCTACACCAGAAGCCGCATCGAGCGCCACTTCCGCGACGCCCAGGTGCTGAAGCAGCACGGCTTCCTGTCGGAGAGCCGCTACGAGACGGTTGGCCAGGTCTACCTTGGTGTCCCACCCGAGTATGGGTTCGTTGCGTTTTGACCGGCGGTCCGCGCGTGGACCACCATCGTCGTCAAGGAGGAGCAACCATGAAAGCCGAAACGCTCGTTCGCTCGTCACATATTCCGGTCCCGCGGGGGTCGTTCTCCCGACGGGTTGCTCTGCGGCGACTCGGCGGCGGCCTCGCCGCCGTATCGATCGCGGGGACGGGATTCCGCACGGCGCCCGCCGCGGCCCAGGAAGGCACGCCGGTCGCCCTTCCGCCGTTCTTGGAAGAGTGGGTCGCCGCCTGGTCGTCGGGCGACACGCCGCGGGTGGCCGCGCTCTACGCGGAGGATGCCGTGCTCGAGGACGTGGCGACCGGTGCCTCCTACCACGGCCCGGACGAGATAGCGGCCCACGCCGCGGAACTCGCCACCGGCCTCCCTGACGGCGCCTACGATCCCTCGAACGGCTTCATCGCCGACGATAGCGCGGCGATCGAGTTTACGTACGCGGGCACGTATACCGGCCAGCTCCCCGGCTTGCCGACCGGCGCCGGACAGGCCGTTTCTCTTCGGGGCGCCACTCTCTTCGAGCTGGCGAACGGCAAGATCCGCCGCGAGGCCCACTACTACGACGCCTACGGCTTCCTGATCCAGCTCGGCGTCCTCCCGACGCCGGGCGCGGCGGCCACGCCCGAAGCGAGTTAGCT
>JBOGUE010000435.1:0-4050 GCA_050695955.1 Thermomicrobiales bacterium
GGGTGTACTCGGTGGCGAAGTAAGGCGTTGCCAGGTCGTAGTAGCCGGAGGCGACGAAGAGGCGGAGGAACTGGTTCTTGGCGAAAGCGCCGCGGAGGGCTTCGCTGGTGTCGGGGTGGCCGTCGCCGGCGGAGCCCCAATCCCAATCGAGACCGCGCAGGATGTGGTATTCGGCGTCGTTCTCGTAGTTGAGCTCACGGCGGACGTATTCGTTGAGCATGGCGGTGAAGGGCGGGCGAATCGCGGCCATGCTCGGGTCGAAGTCGGGCCGGTCGGTCACGCCCCAGGCATCCAACCCGGTGTAGCGACTGTCGAGGCGACCGACGGTGCGCTTTTCGCCGCGCATCAGCTCTTTGCAGAAGCGTTGGATGTGGATGCGCAGGTGCGACTGGTCGACGTACTCCTCGGCGAGGCCAATGTAGCGGGCGAGCTTGGCGACGATCTCCTTGCGCTCCTTCTCGGGGATGGCGTCGCCCTTGGCCAGAGCGAGCGTGTAATCTCCAGCGGCAAACTGTTCGACCTCGGCCAGGAGGTCCGCCAGTTTTAGTTTCTGCAGGTCCTTCGGCAGCCGCTTGTGATACCAGGCGGTCGCCGCGTAGGTCGGGAGGTAGACGATATATGGCAGATCGTTGCCGGTGGTGAAGCGCAGCGTTTGCATATTCAGGACGCTGGAGACGAGGACGATGCCGTTGAATGCGATGCCCCGTTCGATCAGGTGCCCGGCGAGACCGGCGGAGCGGAAGGTACCGTAGCTTTCGCCGACGAGGAAGAGGGGCGACGACCAGCGCCGCGCGCGCGTCAAGTAGAGGCGGATGAACTCGCCGACCGACTCGATGTCCTTCTCGACCGCCTTGTACTGTTTGGCCAATTCCGGCGTCGTGGCGCGGCTGTAGCCGGTATCGACCGGATCGATGAAAACTAAATCCGTGGCGTCGAGCCAGGTGTGCTCGTTGTCGACCAGCTCGAATGGGGGAGCGGGCATCCAGCCTTCGTCGTGCATCCGCACCCGGCGCGGTCCGAGCGCGCCGAGGTGCAACCAGACGGAAGATGAGCCGGGACCGCCGTTGAAGGAGAACATCAGCGGCCGCTTCGGGTCGCCCTCGGGCGAATCGAGGGTGTAGGCGGTGTAGAAGAGACGAGCTTCGGTTTCGCCGGCCTCATTCTTGATCGGCATCAAGCCGGTGGTGACGTGGTAACGCAACGTCGTGCCGCCGACCTTCACTTCATGCGCCGTGACGACGGGCGGCTCCTCTGGTTTCTCCTCAGGCTTGGCTTGCTGGGTTTGATCCTTGGTTTGCTCGGCAGGCTGCTGTGGCTGTTGCTGTTGCGGGGTTTCTCCGGCCGCGCCGCCGGCGCCGAACAGGGCGTTGATTGCGCTCATAACGTCCTTTGCCTTCGATTCACCAGTAATCCGGCCGGAACCAGACCGATCCCGGCCGGCAGATTGACGACGCTTTCGGGTTGGTTGTCAAGGCGCGGATCGTGGATGACGGTGGTTTCCGGGGCTGAAGGCCCGGTCTACCTATGCGCGACGAAGTCCCGCCGGGACTGTGGTTGGATGCTTGATTACCACAGCCTCGGAGAGGCTTCTGTAGGTAGGTTCAGCCCGGCGTCTCAACGCTGAGGAACTCGACCGCACCCACGGTCTCAAACACCAAGCAGATCTCGCAGGAAGGCGCGGTTGCGGCGGTGAGAGGCGAGCGGGACGGCGACGTCCGAGGTCAGCGTCCGATCCTGCTCGGCGACGACCCAGCCGGTGAACCCGGCCGCCGCGATGCCGCGCGCGATGCCGTCCCAATCGACGATACCGTCACCGAGATCGCAGAAGAGGCCGGCATCGACCGCCTGACCATACGTCAGCTCGCCGGCGCGCATGCGCTCCAGGATGCCGCCGTCGATGTCCTTAGCGTGGACGTGGGCGAGGCGTCTGCTATACCGGTGCAGGACGTCGACCGGGTTCGCGCCGCCAATCAGGATGTGGCCGGTGTCGAGACAGAGGAGCGGCGTGTCGTCGCCGAAGGTGTCGAAGAGCCGTTCGATCTCCTGCCCGTTTTCGACGTGGCTGCCGGTATGGGGGTGAAACGCCAGGTGAAGCCCGTGCGTTGCGGCGCGATTGCGAACGATACCCACGTTCTCGCGCGCTTGCCGCCAGTCGTCGTCGGTCCACCAGGTCTCGGGGTGGCGGTCCGAGCGGCCGGCGACCGCCCAGCGCGCGGCCGGCATGTCGTCGCTGAGGAGTAATACTTTCGCGCCCGACCCGGCAAGCAAAGAGGCGACGGTTTCGATTTCGAGGAGAAAATCGTCGGAAAGTGGTCTGGCCAGATTGGTCGCCACGAACGCCGAGACAAGCGCCAGTTCTTTTACCACGAAACGGCGAGCGACATCTTCGAGCGTTCCAGCCAGGTATCCTACCGGGCCGAGTTCGCACCCCTGATAGCCGTCGAGCACCACGGTGTCCAACACCGCGTGAGCCAAGGGGTTCGCCGGATCAAGGCGGGTGACTCCCCAATTGATCGGCGCCGAGGCGATCCGCACGGATGGCCTGGCCTGCTCATTCTCCACCCCACCGTCTCCCTTACCTCGTCGTCGCGCCCAATCCGCGCACGAACACGCGCTGCACGGCGAAGAATAGGATAAACGTTGGGATGGAGACGATGAGGGCGCCCGCGAGGACGACGGGAACACTGGCAGAGGAGTATTGCCCCTGGAGGCTGGCGAGGGCGGTCATGATCGGCCGCACTTCGGCGCTGCGAGAGAGGGTAAGGCCGAAGAGGAGGTCGTTCCAGATCCAGGTAAATTGCAGAATGAAGACGGTGGCGAAGGCGTTGATCGAGAGCGGGGAGTAGATCTGGCCAAAGATGCGCCAGGGGGACGCGCCGTCGATCCGGGCGGCCTCCGGCAGTTCGTACGGGATACCGGAGAAGTGGTTGCGCAAGACGAAAACGGCAAACGGAATGGCGATTGCCGTGTAGAAGAGGAGCAGGCCGAATCGGGTGTCGTACAGGTCGAACCGGACGTACTGGCTATAGAGCGGCGAGAGGTACATCTGGAACGGGAAGATGGTGCCGGCATAGAGCACGAGGAACCAGAAGAAGCCATGTCGGATGCGCAAGGTGACGATGGCGAACGCCGCCAGTCCGGCGAAGAAGACCGCGAGCAGACCGCCGGCGCTGGCGTAAAAGAGGGTGCTGCCGACGCTCACCCCGAGTCGCGCGCCGTTCCAGGCGAATTCGACGTTGTCCCAGAACGCGAACGAAGGGGGCAGTTCGTAGACCTCCTTCGTCCGGTAGTCGGCCGGGTCGGTCGCCGAGTTGATCAATACGAGGTAAAGCGGCACGATCCAGATCGCCGCCAGGATCAGCATCGAGAGGTGGCGGAAGGCTCGGCCCGCGTTCATGTCGACCTCAAGGTGCGGCTGAGATAAACGACTGATACCGCGAGCACAATCACACTCAGGACGACGGCGATCGCCGAGCCGTAGCCGTGGCGGGTGATGAGGAAGGTTTCCCGGTACATCGTGACCGCCAGGGTTTCGGACGAGCGGTACGGCCCGCCCTGGGTCATCACCCAGATCACGTCGAAGGTCTTCAGGCTGTTGACCAGCGAGATGCCGACGACGACGATCGTCATCGGTCGCAAGAGCGGGAAGGTAATGTCGCGGAAGAGGCGAAAGCCGTTCGCCCCATCGAGCCGCGCCGCCTCGACCGGATCGCGCGGGATCACCTGCAACCCGATGAGGAAGAGGAGGACGCTAACGCCGACCGTCTGCCAGGTCGAGGCGAAGATCATGCTCCAGGTATTGAGGGGAGGACGCAGCAGCCACGAACGGGTGAGCGACTCCAGGCCGACGAGTTCCAGGACGCCGTTCAGGGCGCCGTTGCTGCGCAGCATGAACTCCCACATCACGCCGATGGCCGTGCCGGAGAGGGCGTAGGGGATGAGGAAAGGCAGGCGGTAGAGGGCGCCGCCGGAGAGCTCGTAGGAGAGGACCGCGATCAAAAGCCCCAGGCCGACCGGCAGCAGCAACGTGCCAAGCACCCAATAGAGGGT
>JBOGUE010000436.1:0-3923 GCA_050695955.1 Thermomicrobiales bacterium
GGGTAACGATCTGACCCGAAACGACCTTGACAGCGATGCGCGCGTTGCTTAGGTCGAGCCGGAGGTCAGAGAGCATGAGAGGGGCCATCCGAACTGTCTGCATCAGTGACGCTGGCGGCGCGTAGGCGGGTGCGTCGAAGAGATAGGCGCCGTCGCGAGCGACAACCCGTCCCTGGAAGAGCGTGAGCGCAACGTCGACGCGATGAAGATCGTTGAGGACGACCAGATTAGCTTCATAGCCGGGCGCGAGGGCGCCGACACCGTCGAGACGCCAATAGTCGGCGGCGTTCCAGGTCGCCATGCGGATGGCACGGATCGGATCAAGGCCCCCGGCAATCGCGAGGCGGAGGGTGGCGTCGACGTGACCGTTGTGCAGCAGATCGTGACAATCACGGTCGTCCGAGGCAAAGCAGCATCGCGGATAGGTGTCGTCGGTGATCAAGGGCAGCAAGTCTCGCAGGTTGTGTTCGCTCGATCCCTCGCGGATCATGATCATCAGACCGGCGCGGAGCTTTTCGCGGGCCTCGTCCAGCGCGGTCGATTCGTGGTCCGACCCGACGCCCGAGCCGGCGTAGGCCTGAAGCGCCGGGCCGCGCACCAGTGGAGCGTGGCCGTCGCGTCGCCACCCATCTGAGGCTGCTAGCTTCGCACCGATCTCCTCGTCGCCGGCCAGGACGCCGGGGAAGTTCATCAACTCGCCGAGGGCGACCGCCTCCGGCCAAGTGAGCGCCTCGGTAATCTCCGCGATGCCGAAGGTCGCGCCGGGGCTCTCGCTGGCGCTGGCGGGAACGCACGAAGGTACGGTGAACCGGACGTGAACCGGCAAACCGGCTGTTGCGTGGCGCATCGCATCGATGCCGGGCAACCCTGCAACGTTCGCCATCTCGTGCGGATCGGTGACGACCGCGCCGGTGCCGTGCGGCACCACGGCCCGTGCCCACTCCGATACCCAGACGAGCGAGCTTTCGAGGTGGATGTGCGCGTCGATGAATGAGGGGGCGACGATCTTGCCCGCCACGTCGATCCGTTCGCGGGCGTCGGGGTAGGCGCCAATGCCGGCGATGCGGCCGTCGACGATGGCGACGTCGGCGCACTCAAGGTCGCCGGCGAAGACGTTGACGACCTCGCCGCCGGCCAGCACGAGGTCGGCCGGTTCGAGGCCCTGGGCAACCGCCAGGCGCCGCCGCCACGCCGTCACATGAAACGATGTGTCCACGCCCAAACCTCCCGCTCGCATTGTGGACCGCGGTTGGCGCGGGAGTGTACGCGATGGATGAACGTGGAGTCGTCCTTATGACACGACCTGCGATTCGACGAAGCCCAAGAGCTCGTCGAGCTCGGGAAGGCGTTCGCGAACCAGTTGACCAATCTCCTCCCCACGGGCGAAGGGAAGTTCGAAACGAAGTCGAACGGCGATGCCCTGGTCGACCTCGTCCCATTCGGCGGACTGGTGCGGCGCCAGCATGCCTTGGGTTACGCGAGGGAGCGTCATGCGGGCCAGGCGTTCGTGGGCACGGCGGCGGAACTCGTTTTCTTCGTCGATGAAGAGACCGGGAGAGGATGCCCAGAGTTCGACGTGGTAGCCATCGGCGCCGACGCGAACGTCAATTCTTCCCGCTTCGTCATCGGAAGCGATGACCCAACGATGTTGGTCGTCAAAGGTGCCGTAGGCGTAGAAGCCGGCAGCCTCGAGCGAGGCCTTGACCGGAGCGAGCGCTTTCCGCGCCATGGCGATCTCGTCCGGCCGGTCCAAGGTTTCGGGAACGGCTGCGTGATCGACCGGGCCGAAGAGCTGGCGGAGGGCACGCTCGGTCGGGTCTTCGTCGGAGAATTCGGGTCGTTCGTCGGTGGTCACGGTTGATGCAGTACCTTTCTTGTCTGGCTCATCGATGCGTTGCGAGCTGAATGCCGTGAGCGGTTCATCGCGAGGAGCTTGCCATGGAGAATTTCGACGCTGGTGTCATCGCGCGGACGTGGCTGGCGGACATGGAATCGTGTGTCCGTGCCGTCGACTACGCCCGTGCCCGGACTATTTTCGCACCCGACGTGGTCGGGTTCGGTAGCCGTGGCGCGATGCTGATCGGCCTCGACGCGCTGGAACGGGACCAGTGGCGCCAAGTCTGGGGCGTCATCCGCAACTTTACCTTCCACGTGGAGGATCTGCATTGCGGTTCTGATGGCGCCGTTGTCGTGTGGCTTGCCTGCCGATGGACGTCTGAGGCCGAAGGATCGAGCGGAAACTCGACGGACCGACCGGGACGGATGACGGCGGTTCTCACGCGAATCGATGATCGTTGGGTAGCCATACACACGCATCATTCGCTTGCGCCGCCTTCGTCCATTATTTGACACTAGTGAAGGCAAGGGCTATTCTCCGGCCGCAGAATCTCCGCGGAGTTGAAAACCGATTCGAGACGCGCCATGGGCGCGTCGTCGGCATCGCATCCCTCGTTGACGAAGGAGTAGACCGGCGGCGAGTCCAGGGGTGGTAAAGCGAGTCACCGCGGAGCGGAATGGCAGCGAGGAGCCGTGTGACACTGCCGGCAACGGCGCCGGCAGACGACCGATTACCGATGGGAGGCAATGGATCTATGGCTAAGGAATGGATCGGGAACTTGATCGCGCAGTTGCGCGCCGGGAAGATCAGCCGGCGTGAGTTCGCCCAGCGCGCGGGCGCACTTGGACTCTCGGCGACTATGATCGGGCAGGCCATGCGCGTGGCGCCGGCCGCGGCGCAGGACGCTTCCCCAGCCGCGGGCGGCGAACAAGTGGGCATGGCGGGTATCCCGCACATGACTGACACAAGCCAGGGGACGATCAAGATCTACTCCTCCTGGCCGATGATCGCCGCCAATGAGCAACTCGGCGGCGACATGAGGGAATCGGCCGTCCTCGCCTTCGAGGACTTTGGCAACGCTGCAGGCGGGTTTGCGATTGAGTACGAAGCGTTGGACGATGCGATCGCTTCGACCGGCAACTGGGATCCCGGGAAAGAGGCCGAGAATGCCAACAGGGCCGTCAATGACGCGGACGCCATGGTCTACATCGGCACCTACAACTCCGGCGCGGCCGCAATATCGATCCCGATCTTGAATCAGGCGGACCCGGGACCGATGCCGATGATTTCCCCGGCCAACACCTACCCGGGCCTCACCCAAGCGGTCGAAGGTGTGACCGAAGAGGGTGAGCCGGATAAGTACTACCCGACTGGCACGCGCAACTACATGCGCAATACCGTCGCCGATCATCTCCAGGCCGGCGCCCAGGTCAACTGGGCGATCAATACCCAGGGCTATCAGACCGCCTACGTCCTTCACGACAACGAGCTCTATGGTCAGGGGCTGGCGATTGCGTTCGACCTCTATTTCAAGAAGTACGGCGGCGAGGTCCTCGGCTTCGAGGGCTTCACGCGGGACGCGCCGGATTTCCAGTCGCTCGCGACCTCGATCGCCGACAAAGCGCCGGACATCGTCCTGGTCAGCACCGTTGCCACCAACAATCCGGGCAAGGTGGTGAAGGACCTGCGCTCGGTCATGCCGCCCGACGAGGTGGCAATTCTTGGTCCGGACGGCCTCTTCAACGTTGCCTACATCGAAGCCGCGGGTGAAGAGGGCGAGGGAACATATGTCACGTTCGGTGGCGTGCCGCCGCGCTTCCTCGAAAGCCCGATCGGCCTGGACTGGGCGCAGCGGATGGAGGAACGATTGGGCCATGCGCCGGACGCCTACGCCATCTATTCCTACGACGCCGCGGTGATCGCGATGCAGGCGATCGACCAGGTCCAGGCGAAGGACCGAGTCGCCATCCTGGAAGCGATGCTCAATACGAAGGAGTTCAACGGGCTGTCCGGATCCTACAGCTTCACGGCGACAGGGGACCCCGACAAGCCGAGTATCTTCCTCGGCCAGGTTACGGCCGGCGAC
>JBOGUE010000437.1:0-3898 GCA_050695955.1 Thermomicrobiales bacterium
GTTTGGTTGGGCGCCGTTGCCGGCGATGGCGAGGACGCCGTTCGGCGTTAAGAGGTCGCGGAAGCGCGGCATTACGACCGCCCACTCCATCCAGTGCAGGCTCTGGCCGGCTGTGATCAGGGCGTAAGGGGGATTGAGCGGGGCGTCCTCGGCGTACCCTTCGATCCAGACGAGATTTGGGCGGTCGCCGCCGGGCAGGGCGCGGCCCTGCTCGATCATGCCGCGCGAGGGATCGACGGCGTCCACGCGCTCGACCCGTGCCGCCAGTTCGCGGGCAATGGCGCCGGGTCCCGTCCCAATGTCGAGCACGACTCGCGGCTCGTCGGCGATCAATCCGGTCAAGAGGTCGAAGATTGGCGCCGGGTAGTGCGGCCGGTGGTGATAGGCCGCGACGACGCTGGCGTCCTGAAACTGCGCGCCGTACTTCGGTGCGAGGTGATCCGGCTTCGGCAGCACTTCGGTCATGTCATTGCCCTTCGGTGATCGTGCCGCGATTCCCCCTCTCTCGCGGTTCGGGAGAGGGGGTGAGGGGGTGAGGGCCGCTCCCATCCAATCGTCCCGCGAAGGCCCGCGCTTGGTTCGCGTATCCACGCAGGCGGTCCTGGACCAGCCGGTGGACGGACCCTTCGGGATACGTACCCTCCGCTTCCCGGTCGCCCGCGGGCGTGCCGGTGAGGAGTTCGATACCCTCGTCGACGTGGTGGACGGCCCAGACGTGGAAGATCCCGGCGCGGACGGCGGCGACGAGGTCGTCTTTGAGCATCAGGTTTTTGACGTTGGCGGCGGGGACGATGACGCCCTGGTCACCGGTGAGACCGCGCGCCAGGCAGATTTCGTAGAACCCTTCGATCTTATGGGTGACGCCGCCGACCGCCTGCACCTCGCCGTGCTGGTTGACCGCGCCGGTGACCGCGATGCCTTGCTTCAATGGGAGGCCGGAGAGGGCGGAGAGCAGGGCGTAGAGCTCGGTGGAGGAGGCGGAGTCGCCGTCGATCTCGCCGTACGATTGCTCGAAGGTGATGGTTGCCCCGAGGGAGAGCGGCCAGTGCTGCGCGTATTGCTCCTGGAGATAGCCGGTCAGGATCAGAAAGCCCTTCGAGTGGATCGGGCCGGAGAGCTCGATTTCGCGCTCGATGCTCTGGATCGTGCCCCGGCCGACGGAGACCCGCGCCGTGACGCGCGACGGCCGCCCGAATTCATAGTCGCCCACGTCCAAGACCGAGAGCCCGTTGACCTGCGCCACCCGTTCGCCATCGGTGTCGATCATCACCGTGCCGTCGACGATCACCTCTCGCGTTCGTTCCTCGGCGAGGTTGCGGCGGCGCTCCTGATTGGCGATGGCGGTGTCGACGTCCTCCGCCAGCACGACCTCGTGCCCGGCGGCGCCCGCCCAGTGGCTGGCCTCGACGGCGAGTTTGGCGATATCGAGGACGCGCGCGGTGAGCTTCCGCTGGTGGTCGCGCAGCCGGGCGCCGTGCTCCGCGATCCGAGCCACGGCCGCGCGGTCGAAGTGGTGCAGCTCGCGGTCGCGCACGACCCGGCTGAGGAAGGCGGCGTAGCTGGCGAGGTTCTCCTCGGTCCAATCCATGTCGGGCGCGAAATCGGCCTTCACCCCGAAGAGCTCCGGAAAGTCCTCGTCGGTTTGGTGCAGCACTTGGTAAAGCGCGGCGGGGCCGATGAGGATCAGCTTGAGGTCGAGCGGGATCGGCTCGGGGCGGGGACGGGAGGTCGGCAATGCGGTGACCTGCTCGCCCAGGTTTTCGATCTCAATCTCGCCGGAGTTCAGGGAGCGCTTCAGCGCCTCCCAGGCGAAGGGGTTGCGCAGAACGTCGAGCGCGTGGAGGACGAGGAAGCCGCCGTTGGCGCGGTGGAGGGCGCCCGGCTTGATTTGGCGGAAATCGGTCACCATGGCGCCCATGATCGCCCGGTAGTCGAGGCGGCCGATCAGGTTGTAGTAGGTCGGGTTGCGCTCGACGACGACCGGCGCGCCGGTCAGCCCGCCGTTGTCGATCAGGACATTGACCTCGTAGCGGGCCAGGTGCTCCTGCCGCTGGGCCAGGCGCATGGCGGCCTCGGGACTCTCGGCGCTGATCGTCGGCCAGAAGTCGTGCAGGTGCTCCGGCAGGTCCTGCTCGACTTGGGCGATGAAGGCCAGCGCCTCGGACAGGTCAGCGTACGCCTCTTGCAGCTCGGCGAAGAGCGGGCCGGCCGCGAAGAGGGCAACCTCCCGGTCGAGCGCTTCGACTCGCTCTTGCGCTTCCTTTTCGATCTGACGCATCTGACGCACGGACGCGCCGATCTCGGTCTGGACCTGCTTGCCACGCGCCTCGATATCCGCCTTCTCGGGCGGCGTCAATTGCTCGAACGCTTGCGGTGTCATCGGCTGCCCGTCGTGCAGGGCAATGGTGCCGATGCCCGTCGGCGTCATCTCGAGCGCGTATCCGTGCGCCTGGGCGAAGGTGCGCAACTCCGCGATCAGCGTGTCGCGCCGCGTCGTGACCTCGGCCAACGCCCGATCCCGGCGTCGCGCGTAGTCCTCGCTCTCGAAGGCGCGCGGGATTTCCTGCCGCGCGGCTTCCACGAAGGACGTCATGTCGCGGGCCAGGCGGCGGCCACGTCCCGCCGGGACCGGGAAGGCCCGCGGGCGGTCTGCCTCGGCGAAGTTGTGGACGTAGACCCAATCATGTGGGATGGGTTGGGCGGCGGCGAAGTGGCGGACGGCGGCCAGGACCGTGCTCTCGCGCCCGGTGCCGGGGGAGCCGGCGGCGAAGAGGTGGAAGCCGCGGGCGTCGACCTCGAGGGCAAAGGCGATCGCCTCGGCCGCTCGCGGCTGCCCGATCGTCGCCTCGACCGGCGCCACCTCCGCCGTGGTTTGAAAGGGCAGCGATGCCGGGTCGACCCGTCGCCGCAGTTCGTCCGGGTGCACCGCCAGTCGCTCGCTCAGTGCCTGCATGAGATCGTCTCGTCTCCTTCGCTGCCGGTCGGACCGTGCTTGCTCATCATCTCACGGAGGGGACCGTTTTCACCGCGCATCTGGTGTTCCCATGCCCAGCCTCGACCGATTGACGTCTCAACGCTTGTGCCCCATGATGGCGGTGGTTCCACCGACAATGGAGAATGCCGAGGCCACACATGGCCGCCATCGTGCCGCTCGCCCCTCTTCGGTACTTGCCGCACCCACGCACGCCGCTCATCGGCCGCGAGCGCGAGGTCGCGCGGGTGTGCGCTCTGCTGCGGCGCGAGGACGTTCCCGGCGTCACCCTCACCGGCCCCGGCGGCGTCGGCAAGACGCGCGTGGCGCTGGCGGTGGCGCACGAGCTCGTCGACGCGTTCGCCGATGGGGTCTGCTTCGTTCCCCTCGCTCCGATCACCGACCCCGTCCTCGTCGGCGCGGCGATCGCGCAGGCGCTGGGGCTGCGCGTGTTGGGTGGCCGGCCGATGCGGGACGTGCTGGTGACGAACCTGCGGGACCGCGAGCTGCTCCTGGTCCTCGACAATTTCGAGCAGGTGCTCGCGGCGGCGCCCCTGGTCGCCGAACTGTTGGACGCCTGCGCGGGGCTGCACGTCCTCGTCACCAGCCGGGCGGTCCTCCACTTGTCGGGTGAGCACGACGTGCCGATCGCGCCGCTCGCGCTCCCTGCGGCCGGCCGGAAACCGGCGCCCGATGACCTGGGCGACGTGGCGGCGGTTCGGCTCTTCGTGCAGCGGGCGCGGGCGGTCGATCCCGACTTCGCGCTGACGACAGAGAACGCCGCCGTCGCGGACATCGTCCGCCGGCTGGATGGGTTGCCGCTGGCCATCGAGCTGGCCGCGGCCCGGGTCGCGCTGTTGCCGCCGGTGGCGCTGCTGCCGCGTCTGGAGCACCGCCTGCCGCTGCTGACCGGCGGGCCGCGCGACC
>JBOGUE010000438.1:0-8830 GCA_050695955.1 Thermomicrobiales bacterium
CGGGAGCGGAGTCCGGCGCAGGTCCCTCCCCTACGGACGATGACGGGGCGGGCGGCTGCCGATTTTCATGTTTAGGGTCAGACACCGCGGAGCCGGGGGTCGAGGGAATCGCGGAGGTAGTCGCCGACGACGTTCAACGAGAGGACGAGCAGGAAGATGCAGAAGCCGGGCGCGAGCACGTACCAGGGGGCCTGGGCAGGGTAGGTCTGGGCGCGCTGAAGCATGGTGCCCCAGGTGGCAGTTGGCGGCTGGATGCCGAGGCCGAGGTAACTGAGACCGGCTTCCATCAAGATGGCCACCGCCATCGCCAGGGTGATCTGGACGAGGATCGGCGCCAGACAATTCGGCAGGATGTGGCGGGTCATGATCCGCCGCTCGGTCGCGCCGCCGGCGAGGCTGGCCAGGACGAAATCTTGCTCCTTCAGCGCCAGGACGCTGCCGCGGACCAGCCGAGCGAAGCGCGGAAAGAAGACGATGCCCACGGTCAGGACGATACTCCGCGCCGACGAACCGAGGCCGGCGACGATCAGAATGGCGAAGAGGATGCCGGGAAAGGCCAGCATGGCATCCTGCACCCGCATGATGACGCTGTCGATCAGCCCGCCCCGATAGCCGGCGAAGAGACCAAGCGGCACGCCGAGGGCGACGGCCAGGGCGACGCCGGCCACGCTGACGATCAGCTCGATGCGGGCGCCGTGGATGATGCGGCTGAGGATGTCGCGGCCGAATTCGTCGGTGCCCAGGGGATGCGCTGCCGACGGACCGTCGAGCAGGTCGCCGGCGGCGAGCTTTTCGGGCGCGTACGGGGCGAGGAGGCCGGGCGCCGCCGCGCAGATCACCACGAGCCCGATGACCACAATGCACAGGAGCAGCACGGGATTCTTGCCCACTCGTGGCCACCCGATGCGAATCCGCCGGGAGAATGGCGGGCGGGTGGGGTCCGCGACCGTGATTCGGGTCGATTGCACGGATCAGCCTCCGAGTTGAGCGCGCATCTTCGGATTGAGGAAGGCGTAGGCGAGGTCGACGAGCAGGCTGGTCACGATCAACGACGTGCCGATGAGGAGCACCGACGCCTGCACGACGGGGTAATCGCGGTCGAAGATCGCCTGCACCGTCAGCCACCCCATACCGGACCAGCCGAAGACTTGCTCGACGATCACCGCGCCGCCGACGAGGTGCCCGATCTCGATGCCGGCGATGGTGACGACCGGGATGAGGGCATTCTTGAGGGCATGGGTGACGATGACGCCGCGCTCCCGCAGGCCCTTGGCCCGCGCGGTGCGGATGTAGTCTGCCGCCAGCACCTCGATCATGTCGGCGCGCAGGAATCGCATCAGCGTCGCCGAGAGATAGACGCCGAGCACAAAGGCGGGCATGACCAAGCGCTTCAGATTTTCGACCGGCTCCTCCTGCAGGGGCATGTAGCCGCCCGGCGGCAGGACCTTCAGGGAGACGCTGAAGAGGAGGATCAGGGTTAGCCCGAGCCAGAAACCCGGCACCGCCAGCCCCGCCGCCGAGAATCCCATGACCAGGCGGTCGAGCGGCGAGCCGCGATGGACTGCCGCCAGCAGGCCACCGGGGAACGCAATGAGGAGTGCCAAGAGCGAAGCCCCGGCCAGCAGTTCGAGGCTGGCCGGGAGCTTGCTGGCGACCAGATCCATAGCCGGCTGACCGCTGCGCACGGACTCGCCGAAATTGCCGGTGGCGCTATCGCGCAGCCAGAGGACGTACTGCACTGGGATCGGCTTGTCGAGTCCCATCTCGCGACGGAGCGCTTCGAGACGCGGCTTGTTTTCCGGCAGCGACGCCTCCCGGCCCATCTTCAGCTCGGCCGGGTCGCCGGGCGCCATGCGGACGAGGACGAAGACGACGAACGACATGATCAGCAGGGTCGGGATCGCCTGCAGGGCGCGTTGCGCGGCGTAGCGACCCATGATGCCCCCGACCCTTGCGGCAGTTAGGAGGTGACCGCGACCTCACGCAGCGAGATATGACCCAGCGGGTTGATCGCCCAGCCGGTGACCGACGGTTTGAGCAGTGACGCTTGCGGCACCTCGGAGACGATGATCACCGGCATCTCGGCAATGAAGATGTCCTGGAGCTGATCGTAGAGCGCCTTGCGCTCCTCCTGGTCGAGTGTTTGGTTCGCCTCGTCCGCGATCCGGAGGGCTTCGTCGTTCACCCATTGCCCATTGGTGAGATAGGTCTTGAGGCCGAAGGCGACGAAATAGTTGGGGTCGGCGAAGCCGGGCCAGGCGTTCCAGGAGACCTCGAAGTCCCGCGGGCGATACTGGCTGGCCCAGACCGCCAGCTCGTCGGTCTGGATGTTGAGGGTGATCCCCGCTTCTGCCAACCCGGCTTGCCATATCGTCGCGGTCTGGTCACCGGCCGGGTAGCTGGCGGGCGTGATCACGGTGAACTCGAATCCCTCGTCGATGCCCGCCTCCGCCAGGAGCGCCTTCGCCTGCTCCGGGTCGTACGGGTACCCTTCGAGTTCCTTGTACGCCCAACTGTCGTAGGGAATCCAGCTCCATTTCGGCCGCCCTTCGCCGCCGAAGACGATCTGCTGGACCGCGTCCTTGTCCAGGCAGTGGGCCATCGCCTGCCGCAGCTTGGCGTTGGTGCGGATGACCTCCGAATTGTTGCCCATCAACTCGAACATCTGGATGCCGCTGGTGGCGATGATGTAGGGCGTGACCTCGTCCGAGTCCTGGAAGGTGACCGCCGTCGTCACCGGGAGGTCCGCCACCACGTCGACCGCGCCCGCCTGGAGGTTGGTGACCGCCACCTGCGCCTCCGGGATGATCCGGTAGGTGACCGTCTCCAACGTGGGGACGCCGCTCTCCCAGTGGTCGGGGTTGCGCTCGAGCGTGATGTGGTCGTTCGGCACCCATTCCACGAACCGGAACGGGCCGCTCCCGATCGGCGCCGTCTCGATCTCGGCTTCAGCCTCGGGCGGGATGATGCTGAGTTGGGTCAGACCGTCGATGAAGTCCGCCCGCGGCGCGGTCAGGGTCAGCTTGACGGTGTATTTGTCGACGACCTCGTAGGAGGCGATATTGGCCACGCGGCTGGCCCAGACCGCCTTCTTGTCGGCGATCCGGCGGTACGACGACTCGACGTGGCTGGCCTCGACCTCCTGGCCGTTGTGGTAGGTGGCGCCCTGGCGCAGGTGGAAGAGGTAGGTCGTCTCGTCGGGCGTGTCCCACGATTCCGCCAGATCGGGCAGGTATTCGAGGGTGGGGCCGTAGCGGACGAGCGAGCTGAAGACGTTGAAGCGAATCGTGTTGCTGTAGAGGATCAGTTGACTGGCGTGGGGATCGGTGGTGTCGATGTCGCCGCTGACCGCGATCGTGATCGCGCCCGCCGCTCCCTGCGCGGCCGCCAGGGCAGCCGGGGCCGTCGCGGCGGCCGTCGCGGGCACGGCGCCGACTTTGAGCGCTGCCGTTGCCTTCAACAAAGCACGCCGGGACACGGAGTCGATCTGCAGGGACATCGTCGCCTCCTCACTCAGCGTAAGCGCCGGCTTACCGTGGCGTACCCATAGACTATCACGTGTCGGATGTCTGACAATAGTATGACTTGCCCGTCGGTTCGTTCAAGGCCGGTGCGGTGAGGGGTGCTGGGAAGGAGCGATCGCCAATGGCCACCCTGATGAGCGCACCGACTGTCGAGCACAAGATCCGGGCCTATCTCGATGCGCGCCGCGCGGGTGTTGCCTACCTCCTGCGCCACCTGAATGCGGACGGCTCCATCGGTCCAGTCGAACGGGGCGTCTATTACTATCGGGTGCCCTGGGTGCTCGCGATCTCCGGGGAAACCGTGCCGGCCACGCGCCTGATCGCCTGGATCCGGCGGCATATGCTGACGCCGGAGGGCGAGTTCGCCGGGGCGCCGTCGCCGGACGGGGCAGCGAACAGCTCGGCCAACACCTACGCCGAAACGTGCCTCGCCTACGGTGCACATCTGCTGCGACAGTTCGACGTCGCCAAGAGTGCCATGCGCTTTGCGCTCCGCTTTCAGGATCCTGAGACCGGCGGCATCTTCATGGACCGCCAGCGCCTCGGCCCCGATGACCCCCAGATCCTCTACCTCACGTGCCAGTTCGGCATGTCCGCGCTGGTCACTGGTCAGTATGCGGCTGCCGAATCCGCAGGGCAGTGGGTCAAGCGGCTGTGGGAAGCTCAGCCTGAGCTGCCCGACCGTCTCTACACCATCTCCACGCGGGCCGGTGGTCTGGCGACGGCAGTCCCGACGGAAGCCGACCGCCGCCATTACGTCAACGAGAGCCAGGAGGTCCGCGAGATGCACTACAACGGCGGCATCGCGGCCGCCTTCCTGACCCGGCTCTACCAGGCAACCGGCGACGCGTCATGGCTCGACCTTGCCCGCCAGTACCAGTCGTTCTCGATGAACTCGACCGAGCGCCAGTTCGAGGTGATGCAGGTCTGCAAGAGCGGCTGGGGCAGCGCCCTCCTCTACCTCGTCACCGGGGAGCCGCTCTACCGCGACTGGACGGTCACAATGGGTGATTGGTTCGTCGCCAACCAGCACGCGGACGGGCACTGGGAGAACTCGCGCTACGTCGCCCCGGACTCGCCGCTCGAGAGCAACCTGGCGACGACGGCGGAGTTCGTCAATCACCTGGACTGCATCGCGGGAGCGCTGGCGGCCGGGTCGGTCGCGTAGCGGCATTGCCACGGGACGACGTAGGAGATTCCTGTTACGGCTGATGGCGAGGAGCGAGCGTGGCGAAGCTGAAGGTCGGGGTGATCGGGTGTGGGGCGATCGCGCAGATTCAGCATTTGCCACATCCGCGGGAGTTGGGGGACGACTTCGCAATCGGCGGTCTGAGCGACCTGTCGCCGCGCCGCCGCGGCTGCTGCTGGCTCAATCGCCGACGGGGGGGCGGTCCCGTGCAGGTCGCCGACCTGATCGATTGGTGAGGGAAGGCGCATCATTGACCCCGATTGAGCACCAGGCGTTCAAACCCGATAGTTCCTACGGGCAGGCCACTGGTGATCGGCCTGTGACGTGCGTTGTGCGCTCGAATACGATGATGTCCGCTGAGCGCGGTGCGGACCTTTCGCGGCATCCCCTGCAGATACACGCGTTTGACATGGTGCACTGCAATCTCTAAGATTGCTCATATTCGGTACTCATTTTCGATATGCGAAAATCGCGCGATGAGAATCACGATCCGTGAATCGTCACCAAGCGGGCGGAGGCACATCCCTTGGCCGGCGTTGCGCAACGATCTGAGTTGATGCTCAGTACCCTGGACAAGGGCCTGAGGATCCTTGAGGCGGTGGCGACCGCCGATGCCCCGCGGGGGCTCACGTTGACCGAACTGGGTCGCCTGCTGGGCATGCATCGCACCACCCTGTTGCGCTTCCTTGTGACGCTTCGCGCTCGCGGCTACCTCGACCGTGATCCGGCCACGGATCGATACCGTCTCGGGGTGCAGGTTCTTACGCTCGCGGCGACGTGGCTCAATGATCTCGATATCCGCCAGGTCGCCAAACCGCTCCTCCAGAACCTCTGTGACAGATCCCAGGAACTCGTTCACCTCACCATTCTCGATCGCAGTGAGGTCGTAACAATTGAGCGGATTGAGGGCAGCCAGCCGATATCACTGCAGACCGAGATTGGAAACCGGCGGCCGGCGTACTGCACCGCGTCCGGAAAGGCGATACTCGCCCACCTCGCACCAGACGCGCTTGACCGCATCGTGGCGCCGGACATGGTGGCCGTGACGCCGAGGACGATCACGTCGCGGGAGTTGTTGCGCCAAGACCTGGCCGACATTCGCGAGCGCGGGTACGCGATCGACGACGAAGAGCATTTCGAGGGAGTGCGCTGCGTAGCGGCACCGGTCTTCAACTACGACCGGAGCGTCGTGGCGTCTATCAGCATCGCCGGTCCGGCGCAACGGGTGCCGCCGGAGCGAATCGCGCTGTTAGGGGAGGAGGTGCGTACGGTCGCAGAAGCGATTTCCCGGCGACTCGGCTGTCCCGGGCCGCCGACGGCAACGACGGCGGGAGCCGCCTGAACCGATCCCGACAGGGATGGGACGACGGTCGACAGAGCGGTCCCTCTACGCGGCGCGACGCCTTTATCGAGTGAGGAGTGAGTCATGGTCAGGTCCGACGCTGAGCTGTTCGTCGTGGATGACGTGGTGAATGGCCGAATCACCCGACGCGATCTCGTGCGGTGGGGCGCGGCCCTCGGACTGTCCGGTCCCGCCATCGCGGGATTGCAAACGTCCGCCGACGCAAGCGCAGCGGCGCAGAACGCTACCCCCGGGATGGATGCGGGTGGCGCCGCGGACACCGGGCTCCTGACGGCGCCCGAGTCAAATCCCAAGCGCGGCGGCACACTGCGCACGGCCTTTGGCGTCACCACCACGAGCTATGACATCCACCAAGGAGGCAACATCGCCGTCCTGACTCACATGTATGACGGCCTTGTGCGCTTTAATCCCCTTGATGGCCTCCAAACCATTATCCCGAGCTTGGCAAAGGAATGGGAGGTCTCAGACGACAGCCTTGCCTACACCTTTCATCTTCGCGATGGCGTGACCTTCCACGACGGCGAGCCGCTCACGGCTGATGATGTTGTCGCGACCTTCTCGCGCGTCATCGCTCCCCCCGAGAACGTCGTCAGCGTTATGCGGGCGTTCTTTCGATCGGTGGAGAGCGTCGAGTCCGTCGATCCGTTGACCGTGCGATTCAACCTCAGCGAGCCTCAGGCCGATTTGATGCCGGCGCTCGCCGCCCCATTCAGCGTCATTTACTCCAAGAAGGCGCTGGACGAGAACAATCAGGACCTGCGGGGAGTTGTTGCTCCCGGCACCGGCCCGTATGTGTACGAAGAGTACCAACAGGATGAGCGGTGGATCCTCACACGCAATCCCGATTACTGGAACGCTGAGCTGCCCTACGTGGATCAGCTGGAGCTGCTCCACGTCGCGACGTGGTCCGATCGCGGAACCGCGGTCCTGACCGGGCAGGCCGATTTCTCCTGGAACGTCTCTCGTGAGACCTTCGACGAGGGTCAGCGTCGGGACGACGTGGCGGCCAAGGAAGTCCCGAGCGTCGGCTGCTATACCGTCATCATCAACACCCAGCGAGAGCCTTTTAGTGATCCGCGCGTCCGGCGGGCAATGTACCTCGTCCTCAACCGCCAGGCGCTGATCCAAGCCTTCCAGACGCAGGAAACGATAGCCCTCACGCGGTGGGTCTCGCACGCGAACGAGTACGCGATGTCTCCGGAGGAGATCGCCCAACTGCCCGGCTACCGTGCGGACAAGACGGAGGATATCGAGACCGCGAAGAACCTGCTGGCCGAGGCCGGCTACCCCGATGGATTCAACGGGATCGAGTTGCTGTCGGCCTCAGTACCGCCGCACGCCGAGATCATGGCGCCGGCGATCCAGGATATGCTCAGCAGCACACTCAATATTCAGGCCGAGATTCGGGTGACCGAGCGCTCCCTGCTCTTCGAGGAGGAAAGCAGCGGGAGCTTCGACCTGGTGCTGGACACGCCGACGATTGCAATCTCCGACTTTTCCGCCGTCGGCAACCTGTACTTCACGTCCGACGGTTCGCAGAACTTCGGGACGTATGCCAATCCGGAGTTCGACGAGTTGCTCCATGCGGCCGACCTGGAACTGGATCAGGCCAGGCGCGGCGACATTCTCCGGCAAATCGAGGACGTGCTGGATCAGGATCCACCCTGGCTCCTTGTTGGCTGGACCTTCCATCTGCCGATGTGGCAGGCGTATGTCAAAGGCGTCAACATGGAAGAGCGCACGCAGTCGGTCTGGGGACGTCTCGACACGGCATGGCTCGATCAGTAACGCGCTGATCGGCATAAGGAACGGTTCAGATTTGGTGTGGAGTCGGACCCGGTTCTACACCGAACCGCAACGGTCGTGGCCACCGAGGGCCAGGCGCTGCTCCAATGTCGCGGTCGCTCGGCCGGGGAGAAACAGGACCCTTCATGTCCCGATACGTCCTGCGGCGATTTCTCATCGCCATGCCCACCATGTTTGGCGTCACGGTGCTGATTTTCATTGCCATGCGCGTGATCCCGGGCGATCCGCTGGCAATGATCGGCGCCGAAGGTCAGGCGACGCACGTCCTCACTGACGAAGAACAGGAGGCGGCGCGCGCCAGCCTTGGACTGGACAGGCCATTGTACGTGCAGTATTTCAGTTGGTTGGCGGATGTCGCACAAGGCAACCTCGGATACTCCTTCTGGACCGAGGAGCCGATCCGCGAGCAGGTGCTCCGGCGGGGACCGATCTCGGCCGAGATCGCGCTGCTGGCCGTGCTCCTTTCCTGGGTCATCGGCGTGCCAATCGGACTGCTCAGCGCGATCCGTCGCAACTCGTGGTTGGATAATCTGTCCCGGCTGGCCGTGACGGCGTTCATGGCGATCCCGAGTTTCTGGATGGGACTCGTCATCGTCTTGCTGACGGTCCGCATCTTCTACTGGCGTCCGCCGCTCGTGATCACCCAGCTATGGGAAGAACCACTCGTCAACCTGCAGATGGTCATCGGACCCGGGATCGCGCTCGGGCTCGGACTCGCGGCCGTGATCGTGCGGATGACCCGCTCCACCGCGCTCGAAGTCCTGGGCGAAGACTACGTGCGCACCGCGAGGGCGAAGGGATTGGGAGCGCGCACGCTGGCGCTGACGCACGTGTTTCGCAACGCGCTGCTCCCGGTCATTACGACGTCGGGGGTGGCGATCGGGGGGTTGCTGGGCGGTACGGTCGCGACTGAGACGGCCTTTGGCGTGCCCGGGCTTGGGAACATGC
>JBOGUE010000439.1:0-6445 GCA_050695955.1 Thermomicrobiales bacterium
CGGCAGGAACAGCCAGTCGCGTTAGTCAATCGACTGGTTGCAATGGTGGCTGACCGGAAGCGGTCGCGGAGATCTCGTTCGCGCGCGGCCACATCCTGCTGCTAAGCTGCGTTCATTCGCTGGACGGAACGAGGGGTGACGATGCTAGATCTTGCCGATCCAAAGGGGGCGCACGTCGATCGGCGGCTGCGGGAGGAGCCGATCATCTGGTTGGGTTCGACCCGGCCCGACGGGCGACCGCATCTGGCGCCGGTCTGGTTTTGGTGGGACGGCGAGACGGTCCTCATCTTTAGCGAGCCGGCCACCCAAAAAATCCGCAATCTGCGCCACTCGACGCACGTCGTACTCGCACTCGACACCGCCGACGAGGGTGAAGACGTGGTGCTGTTTGCCGGTGAGGCGGAACTGACGACGGAGCCGTCGACCGCGCTGATGCCGGACGGGTTCGGCGAGAAGTACGCCGCGCTCTTCCGCCGCGTCGGTTCGACGCCGGAGGCAATGAAGGCGAGCTACACGCAACCGATTCGCGTGCGGCCGACGAAGCGAATGAGTTGAGCCAAATACCATGAAGACACTCGAACAGACCAAAACCGAGGAGCGCGTCGTCGTCATGCTTCGCGCGCTGGGAAACCCCGCCCGGTTCAAGATTTTCCAGGAGCTGCGGTTCCGCAACTCCTGCCAATGCGGACCGCTGGTTGATGCGCTGCCACTCGCCCAATCGACCGTCTCTGAACACTTGAAGCGGCTGCGCGAGACGGGTCTGGTGCGCGGCGAGATCGAGGGTCCATTCACCTGCTATTGCGTCGACGAGCAGGCTCTTGATTGGTTGAAGCGGGAGATAGCGGAACTGTGAGGGGTCGGGAGTCAGGAGTCGGGGGTCAAGGTCGATACGACGTGCTCTCCCTGATTCCTGACTCCTGACTCCTGACTCCCGACGCCTGCGACCGGAGGGATGTCGTGTTCGACGAGCGAGCGGAGTTGATCGACGCCAACCGGGCGGCGCCGGCGATTTTGCGGGCGCTGGTGCGGGACGTGGGTGATAAACGGGGGCAAGAACGCGCCGGCGAGGGCGAATGGGCGGTGGTGGAGATTGTCGCCCATCTGGCCGACGCCGAGAGGCGCGTCATCGACCGGGTAGCTCTGATGACGACAGAGGACTCGCCGGTCATCGAGGGATACGATCAGGAAGTGCTGGCCGAGGAACGGGGGTATTTGAGGATGTCGCTCGCCGCGGCACTGGACCGTTTCGAGCGACTCCGCGCCGAACACGTTGCCCAGCTCGAAGGCCTGGACGAAGCTAGCTGGTCGCGCGCCGGCCGCCACACCGAAGTCGGAGAGCTCACGGTGCAGCAACTCGTCGCCCACAGGACCAAGCACGACGCGATCCACCTGGCGCAGATCGCGCGGATGATCGGTGGTTGAGGCGCGGCCCGCGATTGTTACCACGATATTCACGTGCTAGCATCCAACGTGTACACGGCCTTCATTAGTGGGTTGGAAACAACGCATGGCCCGAGCAATGCCTGCAACCGAATTCAAAGAAGACCCGGACGCCCTCGAGCATTTCCTCTTCGACCCTGAAGAAGGGAGGCAGATGTTCGATGAGGCAGCGCGAGAATGGGTAGGGATGAGTGGCGAGGAGTTTATCCGACGTTGGGAGGCGGGCGAGTTTGCGGAAATACCAGACGACGAAGCCCATCGACGCTACGTTGACCTCGTTCTGATGATTCCCCTTGCCTGCCAAGAGTCCTAGAGATGCCGTAGCGGCGTTTCGCTTGAATGCCGCCGCGGTGGCCACATGTGTCAGCGACCGCCCCATATTTGCGACAGGCTACAAGCCGTCTCCGCGGTCTCACCACGTGTCCTTCGTACCTGTCAACGCCGCGGCTCCCCTTCGCGTGGGCCAAACTGCACGAGCGCTTGCCCTCGAAGCTAGGATTGATTACCAGATCGACAAGCTAGATGGTGGCCAGCATGCCGTCCGAATCGTTGGCTATGCTTATCAGATCCTCGAACGAACGGAGCGAGAAGTTCTGGCCTTTCACTGGCATCCCTTTGGCCTGAGCCCGGTCCGATTCCCACACGCTCACTTGTCCAGCCGTATCCCTCGCTTCGAACTCGATGCGGGAGTGAGTGTTGCGCTTTCCGATATGCACATCCCGACCGGTTTAATCACGCTCGCCGACGTTGTCCGGCTGCTCATCGTCGAGTTCGGCGTAGAGCCGCGGCGGCCGGATTGGGACGTCATCCTGCAACAGCATGCCGAGTGATTCGAGCGCTGCCTTACCTCGTCGCATATCGTCGGCGGGACCGCCACGACAGCGTCGCCGCGGCACCGAAGAGCACCACAATCGTCGTCAGGGTGATCGCCAGGCCAATCCGGAGCCAGGGCGGCTCGTATCGTAATTCGAGCGTGAGCCCCGTTATGGGCGGGTCTCGTCTCGGAGGCGAGCCAGGGAAGGCTAGTACGAGTTCCCTAGATGAAATTGGATACATTGGACTATTGATTTCTCACGATATGCTGCTTTAATCACAGTTAACGGTTCTCATCTTGGCAAGAGCATCTCGCCACGGTTCCCTTATTCTCCCTCCGGACGGGAGTGGCCGGAATGCTTTTCTGGTTGTTGGCTGCGGTGCAGGTCTTCCTGAGCATCGTGCTGCTTCTCGCTGCGGTCGGGAAGATCCTCCAATTCGAGGATTTTGCGGCGCTGCTTGATGTCAGTCACCTGCCTAACGCCGCGGTACGGCCCCTTAGCATAATTATTCCATCCTTAGAAATGTGCCTGGCAGTGGGGCTGTTATTGACCGACGGTAGATTACTTCGCACTGTGTTTGGAATCGCGACGCTCCTTTTTCTTAGTTTCATTGGATGGATGACCTGGATTGGGGCACATGGGCTCCGCGTGCAGTGTAGCTGTTTCGGCCTTGGCGGAAATGAGGTCAATAGCCGCAGCATCGCCCGGAACCTGCTGCTAATGCTTGTCAGCGCAGGCGGGCTCTATCTAGCAAAAACGACGCAGAGCGGGCTTCCCGGGCCGTCCCTGTGGCTGGCGATCACAGTAACTTCGCTCAGTCTGGGTGTTGCGCTTCTCCTCGGGTTCCGAGCTGGGTTTCCGAGCCTCGTGCTGACGCTGGACCAACTCGAACAGGACCAGCCGCTTCCGTCCGGAGCGCAGGGAGAGGGATGAAGTTATGCCCACGATCTTCTACGTCTCCTTTGGTGCGATGTGGCTGTTGCTGCTCATCCTCGGGGTGCTCGTTCTTCTCGTCTACCGACACTTCGGTGTCATGGCTCTCGGAAGCCTCGAAGGCGTCCAGCGGGATGGACTACCGGTTGGGGAACGTGCGCCGGAGGTGAGTCTGACGACAGTCGAGGGAATGAAAGTCAAATGGGCACCGCGGCCCGGCACGTCTGAGCTTCTGATTTTTGCCGCTCCCGACTGCCAACCATGCGCGAAAGTCTTGCCTTTTGTGAGCAGACTGGCCACCTCAGCGAACCACCACGGTGTTCAAGCGACGGCGATCGTTACCGGCCCGCACGAGAATGTTGCCCGGCTCGTGGAGAAGTTTAGGCCTGCCTTCCCATGCCTGTCGGCGGACGGAATCGGTGCGACTGACCGCTACCGAGTGCGGGTGACGCCGTTTGCCTTCGTAATCGGCAGCGACGGTCGTATTCTGGCCAAAGGCCTTTGTAGCGATGCCGGCCGGCTGCGTGGCCTCCTCGTCGCAAGCGGGTTGGAGGAGGCGGCAGCGGCGGTCGAACCCGAACCTGCGATCCAGTTGGTCCATCAGGACGTTCCAGCCACGACTGACGTGAGGAGGGTATCGCGATGAAGCTGGTCGAACATGCCGGTGAAAGTCTTGCGCGGCGAATGGATCGTCGTCGGTTCCTGCACCGCTCTGCCGCAGTCGTGTTCGCGTTCGTGGCGGCTTGGGCGACTGAGGGAATCCGGAGTGCAGTTGCGTTCCACTGTAACATCATCCAGTGGGGACGCTGTCATTGCTATTTCCCCAACGGGAAGTGTCATAAAGATCACTGCATAGGACCAGACTGTCGACAAGTGGACCCCGATGGAGAGAGACATTGTTATCGTGATACTTCGGGTTATCCCTCAAACAACGGATGCTGGTGCACAGAAACCTGTTACCACGAACACCCAGGATCCGGCTTCTACGGCTGTGGTTACTACCAGTGCTGTGATTGCGACTGCCACGGCGCCGATGGTCTCTGTGGCTGCGAGAAGCTTATCGTGACGAGTTGCTCCGGCTTTGAGGTGGCGGCGGAATGACAACGCATGCGAGTCGGAAACTTCGCCACAGGAGGGCGAGAATCGGCGACCACGGGTAGGCCAAATAACATCAACTCAGAGGAGTGAAGCCGATCATGTTTGCAGCCACATTGTTTGTCTTCTCTTCCCTCTGCGGCATCCTGAGTGCTCATGCACCCTGAACCGTCAACATGGCCATGGGCTTGGGTCTTCTCGGTCGAGGAGGAACACGGCAGACAATGCGAGTGGCATCGCTCCACCTCTTGGGGGCGATGCTGGGCGGCGCTGCTGTCGGTGGACTGCTCGGAGCGCTAGGCTCGTTGCTAGGGTTGTCGTCCTGGCGGGCGGTGGTCATCGCCATAGCGGTTTTTTGGGCGGTGAGCCTGGCCATGAGTCAACGACCGACAAGGCTCGGTCGCCAACAGCAAGTCCCACGACGTTGGGCGACGACGATGCCACCTGGTCGCCGGTATGCTTTGTGGGGTGTGATGCTAGGCAGTGGCGTGGCTACCCCTGTCGTCTCTTCCTCGTTAGTAGTGCTCCTCGGTGCTCAGACCACGGCGGGTCCGATGCTGGGAGCGCTGGCAGGTATCGTCTTCGGTGGGACGCGCGAGGCGATGGCG
Source organism: Thermomicrobiales bacterium (assembly GCA_050695955.1). Classification (GTDB taxonomy): domain Bacteria; phylum Chloroflexota; class Chloroflexia; order Thermomicrobiales; family UBA6265; genus JBOGUF01. Next base: position 4,892 of record JBOGUE010000439.1, read on the forward strand.
CTGCTCCCTCCCGTGTGCCGACTCGACCCTGGAAGTACGATGGCCTTGTTGCCGGCTCTTCGGACGAAGGTTCAACGGTTGAACGCGGTAGCCATCCTCGCTGGTGGTCTGCTGCTAGTGCTCGCGAGCTGGAGCTAGAGAGACGGACGGGAAGTTGTCGGTACATGAGGCGTCACGAAGCCTCAACGTGCTCTTCCCGGCTGCCAGTCTGATCGCAGGCGATATGGAGACAACCGGCGCTACAGCACAGCAGGCGGCGTCGCCGACCGCGGTTTCCTGGGAGTCTTTGTGGCGTCCCTTGCATCTGCCCGAGGTAGCGGGGGGTGCTGCATGCCCCCGGTCCGAGGGCAAGTTTGTTGCTCCGTTCGTTGGGCTCGCGCTCGGGAGCGGTCCGGTCTTTGCGACATTTTCCTTCATCGGGGCCGTCAATCTCGACCCACGGAATGCCACCGATGACGGCTGGTATGTGACGAAGGTGCTGTGGTGGACACGCCCTCCCGAGAGCGATCAGCCGATCCTGATCCGTGGGCGCCGCATCGACGGCCCGGGCGAGATGCGGTTTCAGTACGGCGTAGAGGCCGACCGGATGAGCGAATTGCGACTAGGCGCTCCCGGAGGCACGGCCGCCGATGCCCCAGGCTGGAGTCATTGGGGTACAGGCATCTTTGTGCGCACCCCCGGCTGCTACGCCTATCAGGTCGACCGGGCCGACTTCAGCGAGGTGATTGTCTTCGAGGCCGTCGCCGGACCGCCAGGGGAGCTAACGCCGCTGCCGTCCTTTGGGAGCCTGCCGCGCGAACTGACCGTCTCCGCCGGCGTGGAGACCGGCACAGACACGATACGTCTGGCACTGGTGGGCACCGGTGGACTTGCGATACGGATTGACGTGGGACCGACGGAGCCGTCGACGCTTGAGCTTTCCGGTCCCGCCGTCCATCGGCTCCAGACTGTGGCTGGGCCGGTGTTGTGGCAGGCGCACCCGGAACACGATTGGCCGAGGTCGGCAACCTGGGACGACGGCCGGCGTCGATACCGATTGGAGGTACTCGCCGGCGAATCCAGGACGTGGTCGGAGAAGGATCTCCAGATCCTAGTCGACGCGTTCGCGGACGCCGCGGCCTCCTCTGACACTTGACTCAGAACGACTTCCTGCTGACAGAAATATCCTCTGTCAGGTGCAGGCCCGGTAGCCCGTGGCAATTAGACCGGCACCGCCACGCAATTGCAGCCGTCGTGCCCCCAAGCGCCGCAATTGTCGCCAACGAGATCGCCAAACCAAGCTGGAGAGATGATGGTTCGTACCGGAGCACCAGCGTGTGTTCGCCGGCCGGAACGGGCACACCGCGCAGGGAATGATCGGCTACGAGGACAGGGACGGAGTCGCCGTCGAGATAGGCTTTCCAGCCCGGACTGTAGACCTCGCTCAGCACGACCAGCCCGTCGGCGGCCGCGGCGACGTCGAGCGTGATCGAATCGGCCTCGTGCGCGGTGACCGTCACCGTCTCTTCGGCTCCCACGGCTGGCGCCGCGAGGGCAGGCGGCCCGGTTTCCAGA
>JBOGUE010000440.1:0-4121 GCA_050695955.1 Thermomicrobiales bacterium
GCCGCGGCCCGAGGAACCCGGCCCCGAATCCGAGCAGGCTGGCGCCGCTGGAATAGGCCCCGAGCGCGCCCGCGCCCGCGCCGCGCGAAATCAAGAGTGGATTGATAAAGGCGTTGTTGATGGCGCCCATGACGCCCGCGGCGGCAGCCTCACGCTGCACGCGCCGGCGGACCTCCCCGGAATTCCGGTGCGGCATCTGCTGGTTCTCCCCGATCCCCGAAACGGCTCTTACACAGAGCGCGGAGCCCGTGGCCCCGCGCGGTCGATGACGATTCGATGCATGCGCCCCGCACCGTCATGGCAGGGCTGCCGTTTTCTCCTCAGGGAATGACGCGTGCCGGGCATCGGCAAGATGCACGATGGCCGCACGCGTTTGTCAGGGGGAGCGCCGTTGCTCCGCGCCGGATCTGGACGCGACGGATACGATACTCCGTGGTCACCGGTTCTGCCAATACGAATCGAAGACCAATACAGTGGGGATTTGCCTTCGCCGGGTATCATGGACCTTTGTCGCGTTTCTTGGCATGCCCCACCGGCAAAGGAGATAAGCGTGGCGACCATTACCGATCCGACGCAGCCGGACTACTTCCTCGACAGTTTCCCGCGGGACGACTTCCCGCGCTACGACTGGACGGAACGCCCGCCGGGACTCCCGACGCGGGTCTGGACCACCGAGACGACCCACCGCGACGGCCAGCAGGGCGGCATGCCTTTGACGACCGAGCAGAGCCTGACCATCTACGACCTCCTCTGCCGCTTCACCGGCACGTCCGGCGCCATCCGCCAGGCCGAGTTCTTCGTCTACCGCCCTTCTGACCGGGCGGCACTGGAAGGGGCACTGGAACGGTATCGCGGTGGCGCGCCGATCGAGCCGACGACCTGGATCCGGGCGGCGGCGAAGGACGTGGCGTTGATCCGCGCCCTCGGTGTCCGCGAGACGGGGATGCTGGCCTCGGCCTCCGATTACCATACCTTCCATAAGTTCACGCCAGGCGGGCGGAACCAAGCCGCGCGGACCTACCTCGATGCGGCCGGGCTCGCCCTTGAGGCCGGCATCCGGCCACGGCTGCACCTGGAGGATGCCACCCGCGCCTCGACCGACTTCCTGCTGGCGTTCATCGAGGCGGTGCTGGCGCTGGCCGAGCCCTATGGCCCGGAGCTGCGTCCCAAGTTCCGGATCTGCGACACGATGGGACTCGGCCTGCCGTACGACGACGTCGCGTTGCCGCGCGGCATCCCGCTCCTCTACCGGCGCCTCAAGGCGCACGGGCTGCGGCCGGATGACCTCGAGTTTCACCCCCATAACGACACCTGGCTGATCGTCGCCAACTGCCTGGCCGCGGTGCGGGAAGGATGCGGGGCGATCAACGGGACGTGCCTGGGCAAGGGCGAGCGCACGGGGAACGCTCCGTTGGAAGGCGTGCTGCTCCACCTGATCGGGATGGGTTACTTTGCCGAGGATCGCCCCGACTTCGGTGTTCTGAACGAGCTGGCCGAGCTTTATGCGCGGTCGGGCGAAACCCTGCCGCCGAAGTATCCGCTCTACGGCCGGGATGCCCACCGCACGCGCGCCGGCATCCACGCCGACGGGCTCAACAAGTTCTGGTGGATGTACGCCCCGTTCGACGTGCCGCGGTTGCTGGGGCGTCCGCTCGAAGTCTCGCTGACCAAGGATTCGGGACTGGCGGGGCTGGTCTTCTTGATCAAGCAACACCTCGGCTTCGACCTCGGCAAGGACGACCCTCGCCTCCACGCGCTCCACGACTGGGTCGCGGGCGAATTCGACGGCGGGCGGCAGACCAGCATCGAGTGGGAAGAGCTGCGGCCGTTGGTCGACCAGTACCTCCACGACGTGCAACCCGAGCCGGCGCGCCCGTAACGGGCCGGAGCGGCAGTCAGCGTCAGCCAACGACCGACGCCATTTACACGTCCAAACCGATGCGGACGAGGTGATCGTCGGGGATCATCCCCTCGGCGTCCCAATTACGCACCCGGTAATAGGCGTCGATCATTTGGTCGAGCAAGGTGTGGGTGAGCGGGCCGTCGCCGTCGAGGACGCGGGGCGGCAGGGTGTCGTCGGCGCGGGTCCAGCCCTGGCGGATGTTGAAGCGCTTCTTGAGGTTGGTGATCCGCTCCCCGGCGCGGCGGAGGTCGTCCGCGGTCGTGGGGAAGCCGGTGACACATGCGTGCAATTCCGCCGTCTCAGCGTGGAGGTCGTCGAAGGCGTGGCGGAGGAACTTGCAGATGGTGAGCGAGTCGAGGAGGGCGGCCTGATCTTCAGCCTGGGCGGCGGCCTTGGCGCGGGCGGCGGCTTCCGCGTCCACATCAAGCCGGTCGGAGAAGTCGACCTCGTAGGCGGAGGAGCGGTTGTGGCAAGCGCCGCGGGCGCCGACCGCCAGCCCGAGGGCGAGCGTCTGGAGTTTGCGTGGGTCGTAGCCGGGCATCTCCAGACCCTTGACGTGCATCGCCCAAGCGGCGCTCCCCTGCCCGACGAGTTCGGCAGCGCGACGTGAGCCTTCGGCTAGGAGGTCGCCGATGCCCTCGCGACGGCCGATGGCCTCGATGGTCTGCAACAAGCCCGCGCCGTCGCCGAAGGTGGGAATCCGATCCGAGGAACACCCAAGGTCAACGCCACGTTCGGCGCACTCCATGGCCCAGGCGACGGTGGCGCCGGTGCTGATGGCGTCGATGCCGAGCTCGTCGCAGCGGGCGGCGGCGCGCAGGACGACGTTCGGATCGCCGACGCCGCAGAGGGAGCCGAGGGCGAAGAGGGTCTCGTACTCCATCCGAGCGTGGGTTTCCGGGCCGCTGTCGCGCGTGCGGTAGTGATGCTCGCAGCCGATGGTGCAGGCGGCGCAGCCGTTCTTGTCGGTGCGGTGCTCGAGGAAGAGCGTCTCGCCACTGATCGCCTCAGCTTGGTCGAAGCGACCGGATTGGAAGTTGCGCGACGGCAGGACGCCCATCCGGTTGAAGAACGCCAGGTTCGCGGCCGTCCCGAGCTCGCGGTACTTGGCGGTGCCGGGACCGAGGCTTTTCTCGGCCAGGCGACGAGCGGCGGCGGCGAGACCCTTGGGGTCGGCGACGGCGGGGAGCCGGCTGCCGCGAACGGCAATCGCCTTGATCCGCTTGCTCCCCATGACCGCGCCGGCCCCGGTGCGCCCTGCCAGCCGGCCGTCGTTGCTGATCGCGGCGTATTTGACGCCCCGCTCCCCGGCGACGCCGATGGCCGCGACGCGGAAGCTGCTGCCGAGGTCGGCGCGGACCGCGTCGGCAGTCTCAACCGGATTGCGACCGAGCAGGTGATCGGCGGTCTGCACGGTCACGGCGTCGTCTTCGACGACGAGCAGGGACCAGGACGGGGCGTGGCCGGTGAGGATCAACGCGTCGAAGCCGGTCCGCTTGAGCGCGATCGCGAGATAACTCGACGAGAGGGAGTCGCCGATGACGCCGGTCTGGGGCGACTTGGCGGCGACGGCGATCTTGCTGGCGGTGGTGATCCCGGTGCCGACGAAGGGGCTGGTGGCGAAGATGAGCGGGTTTTCCGGACCGAGCGGGTCGGCGCCCGGCGGACACCAGCGATCGAGCAGATAGCTGGCGAGGCCGATGCCGCCGATCAGGCGCGCGAAGACGACGTCGGGAATCGGATGCAGCGTCGCCGAACCGGTGCCGAGGTCGACGTGGAGCAGGCGGCCGTGGCTGCCGTACACGGGCTACCCTCCCGCCACGCTGGAGACAAGGAGAACGGACGCCCCGTCGGGAACCGGCGTCGCCGGGTCGCGGGTGAAGCGCTCGTCGACGACGAAGGTATAGCCGGCGAGGAGCCAGCCCGATTCGGCGTCGATGACGCGCCCACGGAGCGCCGGGTAGCGAGCGCTGAGGTCGGCGGCGAGTTCGGCGAGCGTGCGACCGGCGGCCTGGACGAGGCGGCTGCCAGCAAGGAGCCGGGGGACGCCGAAGAGTTCGACGGCAATTGGATCGTCGGAGGCCCGTGAGGCCGCGGGCGATTGGAGAGCGATTGTCGTCGTTCGGTCGTCGGGTGTGGCCATGGGGTGTCCTATGCCGCTGAGCGAGGTTGGCAGGTTCGAGACCACGTTTTCGGCGCGGCCACGCGGGAATGAATT
>JBOGUE010000441.1:0-5457 GCA_050695955.1 Thermomicrobiales bacterium
CGTCGGTGCCGCGCGGCTCGTTCGCGGGAGGCGGCGCGCAGCGCGGTCCAGATGGCCGGCCACGCCTCGGCCCAGCGGTCGTTGGCCACCAGCGTGCGCAGCGCCAGCATCGGGTTGACGTTGGCCCGCGCCCAGTGCATGCCGCTGCCTTTGAGTCGGGCCTCGACCACCAGCTTGTTGGCGCTCTCGCCGCAGCCGCTGCCGAGCGGGTAGCCCGCCGCGAAGGCCTAATAGCGGATCTGCTCACGGCGGGTCGTCAAGTACGCCAGCACCTGGGCGCAGACCGTCCGCGCCTCCAGGTTGCCCGCGGTCACACCCGTCAAGCGGGCGAGTTCGGCCAGCACCGTCTCTTCCGCGCCGTGGCGCAGCGCGTGGGCCTGGACGCCAAGCCACTCGCTGGCCGCCGCGCTGCCCGCGCCGAAGACTGCCTGGGCCACCATCCCCAGGTGCTCGACCGCGTGCGGGAAGTCGAGGATGCGCACCGCGTTGGGCCGCTGCAGATCGACGAAGCTTTGGCACGACGTTGCCCCGTCGGCAACCGCCACCACCGTGCCGGCCGTGGTCGTGCCTCGCCGGTGCGTCTCGACGATCGCCAGGTCGGCGAAGGCGGCGGCGTCGGTCAGGCGCGCGCAGGACGACAGGGCGCTGGTGGCGGGCGTCCCGTCCGTGCCCACCGTCACCGTGCCGATGGCCAGTGTGCGGGCCTCCGCCCACTCCCCGCCGACCAGGGGGACCATCGCCCCATCGACGCTCACCAGCTGCACCGGCGGCCCGACCGGTGGCGCGGGCAGCGTGCGGGTGAGGTGGGCGGCGGCCACCGTCTCCCGCGTCACCTGGACGGCCCCCGCCGCTTCAGTCAGCCGCCGCGCCGTCTCCACGCTGACGGTGACCCCGGTGAAGTGCGCCACGAGCGCCGGCACCTGTTCGAACGGCAGGCAGGCCCCCAGGCGCACGATGCTCTCGACCAGCCAGGGGGTCAGGGTGCTGCCGGGCAATAAGCCCAAGCGCTCATCGCGGGGGGAAAAGCCCGGTCCCGCAGGCCGGACAACTGGCGTCGGGGCGGGCGAGGGTGAGCGCCTGCTCCCCCTGCGTGCGCAGGGTGCGGGGCCGGTCCCCGCGGCGGACCAGGGACTCATCGCATGCCGGGCAGCGATCCGGTCCCGCTGGCGCGTCCGCGGCCAGGTCGGTCAGCAGCCCCGCCCGCACCGCGCGCAAGCGCCTGTCGAGGGCCGCTTCGATCTCCGTCAACGTCGCGTCCGGATGGGCGCGGCGCCACCGGCGCAGATCCTGTTTCACCTCGGCCAGCCGCGCCGGCCAGCGATCGAGCCCATCGGTCATGGCGGAGCCTTTCCACGCGCGGGCAAATGCCGGCCCCTACCATACCGCCTCTGCAAAACACTGTGGGGCACCCCTAGCATGGCCAGGGGCGTTGTATACTGCCGAACATCATTGTGCGGCCCGCGGTGCGCGTTAAATGGAGTTGCGGAGTCCTACGTGAATGTCCTCGAAGGTCTCAATCGCATCAAGGAACGGTTGGTCGAAAACGACGCCAATCAGGCGACGCTGCAATGCGTCGATCAGATCATGCAACGGGCCGCGCTTCCAGCTGCCGCGCCGGCGTCGGCGAACTCGCTGCTCCAGCTGGTCCGTATGCTCATGCGAACCCCGATGGCGAACGCCGACGTGCGCGTCTACAACGACTTTGTCCGACTAGAAGAGGAACTCGACGCCGCCGGTGTCATGCTTCGCGAGCGTCAAGCCGAGGAAGACTCGCGGCCTGTTCCCAAGACGAAGAAGTACTATCAGCAACTCAAGGCGCGGCAGCAGAAAACCGGAGAATCCTGATCCCCGCAAAGTCCCCGGGCGGTCTTAGGCATAAATCTCTTCCTCACAGCACAGATTTGAACGGTGGCCATCGGCCAACCGCTGGTAGACGTGTAAGATCTGGGAGGCGACGGCCTGCCAGGCGAATCGACCTGCCGTTTCGACGGCACCTAGGCTGAGTCGCATCCGCAGGTCGTCGTCGGCGATGACCTGTTGCAGCCCAGCGGCGAGCGTCTCCGCATCTCCAAGCGGAACGAGCAGGCCGTTCGTCCCTTCCTCGACAGTGAACGTCAGGCCACCCACCCGCGAGGCGACGACCGGTGTGCCACAGGCCATCGCTTCGACCGCCACCAATCCGAACGACTCGTAACGCGATGGCACGGCGGCGACATCGGCGGCAGCGTAGAAGATCGGCAATTTGTCTTGTGGTTGGGATCCGACGAATCGCATGTTGCCCGCGATGCCGCGCGCGACGGCGTCTCGCTCCACATCGGCAAGCGGTCCGATGGGTCGGCCATGATCGTCAAGGTCGCCACCGACGAAGACGAAGCAAGGTCGGCTTCCCGCCGCGGCCATGATCTCGGCAGCAGCGAGTAAGGTGTCTATGCCCTTGATCGGATCGACGCGACCGACAAAGAGCACAACCTTTGCGTTCGGAGCTAGGTCCAGTTCTTGTCGGCACGAGGTGCGGTCGTGGGGTGAAAACAGATCAAGATCAACGCCTGGCGGAACGGTGCAGATCTTTTCGGACGGCGTGCGCTGCCGCCAGATTAAATCGGCGCGTTCATCGGGATTGGCCGCAATGAGGCTGTCGGCTAACTCGACGAGCTTGCGTTCAATCCGGATGCGCAACGGCGTTTCTTGATGAGCAGTGGCCGAAACGGCGTTCTTCATGTGCGCGGTCGTGTGAAACATCTGCACAAATGGCGTTTCCCAGTATCGCCTGAGCAGATGCGCCGTCCAACCAGATAACCAATAGTGCGCGTGGACAACATCGTAGCGAACACCGTGTCGAAGTGAAAACAGCGCGGCCTGGGCGGCGAACTCGGGGAGGTGATCAAAAAGTCGATTCTTGTCGAGCGGTGCAGGTGGACCGGCGGTGATTGAAACCACGTTGACGCCGGGACAGAGTTCGACGATCTCGGGCGTGTGAGGGTCAGTGCGGCGAGTGAAGATATCGACGGGAAGACCGAGGCGAGCAACGTGACAAGAAAGCTCACGGACATACACGTTCATGCCGCCCGCATCCTTGCCACCAAGGGTTGCAAGCGGCGACGTGTGCACGGAGATTGACGCCACGCGCCGGAGTGTGTCGGTTTCGAACCCGAAGACCGACGGCCCGGCATAGTCAAATGAGGTCACGAACTCAACAGCCTTTCGTGATTGGCGACCTAGGGTGCGTTCGATCGTGGCTCCGACGAGATAAACGTTCAGTCGACGCCCGTCAGTGAACGCACCGAACCGCGATACGGTTCAATGCATAGCCACTATCCGGATGATAGCAAAGCGCGCACCAACGTGCTGCCGGCGCGACTCTCGGTGCTTTCGAGTTCGTGGGATTAGGCGAGGTCGGGAGCCAGCAGGCCGAAGGTACCGTCTCGGCGACGATAGACGACATTGAGTTGTGATTCCTCTGAATTATGGAAGAGGAAGAAGTCGTGACCGAGCAACTCCATCTGCTCAATCGCCTCTTCGGCGTCCATCGGCTTCATCGAAAAGCGCTTGGTCCGAACGATTGGCGATTCTGGCTCATCTTCTGGATCCGGTTCGAGGTCGACGGGCATCGGTTCGACAAGACCATTGACGGCGACCGCGGTCGGCAGGCGGCCCTTGCGGTCCGTCCGGCGGTCGTGGAACTTGCGGATTTGGCGGTCCATGGTGTCGACCACGGCGTCAATCGCTTTGCGCGGGTCATGGTCATGTTCCTCGGCGCGTAGAAGGTGACGGCCGGTCTGAATGGTGAGCTGGGCCGTGACAAGGTCGCCGCCACTTCGGTGGCGCCGCTTTTTCAGTTCGAGCTTGGCGTCGACGATGCGATCGATACGGCGGTCGAGCTTTTGCAAGCGCCGCGATGCGAAGTCGCGCAGGCTGTCGGACACCTGAAAATCGTTGCCGCGAATCTGAGGGTCCAAGCTCCCCTCCGTTCTGTTAGCAGGCGCCCGGCCGCCTGGCGGTTCAGTTCGACCGACCATCCGTCCGTCAAGTAGGGGATTGTGGGATGGATTGCTGACGGAGGAGAAGTGGTACCCGCGGAGGGACTCGAACCCCCGACGCCCACCTTAGGACGGTGGCGCTCTATCCACTGAGCTACGCGGGCAAAACCGCCGACGATCGCTCGCCGTTTCCGGCAATGCTACCACACGCATTGTATGCGCGCGTTCGCTTGAGACGGCGGGCGACAGACAGTGCGGGTTGTGTACGTACACATACACAATTGCTTCCTCTTAAGAGTTGTGGGCTACTACACCGTTAGTGGCCTGTCATGACAGTTCGCATGTCGTTTAGCTGGGGACAGACGGAGAGATCGGTGCTAAATCGCGATGACTTTGTCCCCAAAATGGTGCGCTGACTATATTGAAGGCACCCCTGGCCGTGTGGTATGCTACTCACGCTCGGGGAGTAGCGCAGCCCGGTTAGCGCGCAGCGTTCGGGACGCTGAGGTCGGAGGTTCAAATCCTCTCTCCCCGACCATTGAGGGAGCGGTTACCACCGCTCCCTCATTCTATTGGCGAATGTCGAGGGCGGCTATGGCAAAATCACGTGATAATCGAGCCCGTGAGTTGAAGAAGGATGGGACGGGAACGTTTCGAACGCTGCCTTCCGTCGCATCGATCATCGACACGGTGCGACAGAGTGGGACGTCTACGCTCTCGGGTGATGCTCTCACCCGAGCCATCCAACTAGGCGTCGAGGACGAACGCCGGGCAATCGCCGCTGGCGCTGAGTCTACGCGAGAGGACATTATCGAGCGCATTCTCGATCAATTGCGATCGATTGAACGGCCACGACTTCGACCCGTTATCAACGCAACAGGCATACTCATACACACAAACTTGGGCCGGGCGCCGGTCAGTGCTGATACGGCGCTGGCCATGGCCGGCGCCGCCGGGTCATACGTCTCGCTCGAAATCGAGGCCGAAACAAACGAGCGAGGTGGTCGCATGAGCGAGATCGCCACGCTCATGAGACTGCTGACCAGCGCTGAGGACTGTATTGTCGTCAACAACAACGCCGCGGCCGTCCTCTTAGTGCTTACGGCGGTGGCCGCGGGGCGGTCCGTCGTGGTATCGCGTGGTGAAGCGGTTGAGATTGGCGGGGGCTTCCGGATACCCGATGTCCTCATCCAGAGTGGCGCGACTCTGGTCGAGGTCGGAACGACCAACCGAACCTACGCCGCCGATTATCAGCGAGTGATTGACGATTCGACGGCCGCTATTTTGAAGGTACATCCGAGTAACTTCCAGATCACCGGATTCGTACACAGCGCCTCGGTCGAGGAGCTTGCCGCCATCGCCGCGGAGCGCCGAATTCCGGTTATCGAAGACCTCGGCAGCGGTGCGGTTATCGATACAGCACCCTTCGGGCTCGCACCGGAACCAATGATCTCCGAAAGCCTGCGGCAGGGCGCGGCGC
>JBOGUE010000442.1:0-5348 GCA_050695955.1 Thermomicrobiales bacterium
TCCGAGGGCGGCGGCGTGGGGGTTCTTCTCAGGCTCAACCGCCTCGTCCTGTTCCGGCTCGTCGTCCGTCGCCTCATCGACGATACTGGCCGCAAGCTGGTTGAGGTCGCGCGGGCGTTTGGGAGTGCTTGACCGTTCACGCATGCCCAGACTATAGCGCTCACATCGCCCTATTGTCAAGACGTGTCGTATTGTCACCGAAGAAAAATTATCCGCATCCCCCGATTCAAACTGACCCACTACCGGCAGACCAACTAACCTCGCGCAGTCTGCCTAGCTACCGTCGTTTCTCGCATTCCCCGAAAGATCGGCATTCTTGCCGATGAGCGCACGCGTGTGTTCTCGCAAGATAGGCGCATGGAAGGCGGTTCGCCGCCGACCATGTGCGGCGAACCGGCCGCCGTCTCGGCCGGGTCGATTGCGCCCCCGGCATAGGTTGCAGTGGGGCCGTAATGAAACGCGCGGCGGGATGGTCGGCCGCGAAGTCTCGATATGAGGAGAGGTGGTCATGGAATCAGTACGGACGGTTTGGATTGGGGCGCTGATGGTGGCGTTTGTGGCGCTGGCGTCGTCGGTCATGGCGACCGGTGCGCAGGAACCGGTGCTGACTTGTAATGGTCTGACGCCGACGATTGTTGGGGCGGGAGTCATCCAGGGCACAAGTGGGCACGACGTGATCGTCGGCTCGGCCGGTGACGACGTGATCGACGGTGGTGCTGGCCATGACACGATCTGCGGTCAGGGCGGCAACGACGTGATCACGGGCGGGTCGGGCAACGACGAGATGTGGGGTGAGGTCCAGGGCCAGAAGGATGCCCTAATCGGCACCGCGGGCGTCGACCAGATCTACGGCGACTCGGGCAACGATCTGCTCGTCGACTTCTCGTCCGCCGACCAGATTCTGGAAGGCGGTTCGGGCAGTGACCGGATCATCGGCGCTGGGACGCTGATCGGCAACTCGGGTAACGACAACATCACACTCGGTGGCGCCGGTGGGACGATTGACGCCGGATCCGGTTCCGATGCGTGCTCTACAGCAGGCGTGTCCTGCGAGTCCCTCCCGTAAACACGGGTCCGGCGCTGAAGGGCCGGGCCACGCCAGACGATGCCACTTGCAGCGTCAGGGCAGGCTCTTCCCGGGCTGAGCACGACGAGGGAAACTGCTCGGTAGGACGCTCATTAAAGCGATTGGAGACGTCCCGCGATCAAGCGCGGGACGTTTCTTTGTTTGCCCTTGGCGAGACGACGCTGGCGCGGCGAAGTTCGCTACGCCGCCCAGAATCCGCCGGGTACGAAGAGCTCGGCGACGCAGTCCGCGAGCAGTTCGGTTTCCACCGCAAGATCCAGGACCGTGTACCGGCGTCGAATGTGCCGCGCCGCGACGTAGGTTTCCTGTAGCCGTTCCGGCGTGAGACCGATTGCTTGCGGTGTAGTCGGGCAGCCGGCGACCGACAGCTTGCGCCGCAACTCGGTCGCCGGCAGGAGCTGGGCGGACAGTTTTTCGCGCAGGTCTGGCCCAAAAGTGCTCAAGTGGTGGAGCCGGTGCGCGAGTGCATCGCGGTCGAGATGTTTAGCTTTGCTCTCGGCGACGGCGCGGTCGACGGTGGCGGCGTCGGCGTGCGTCTCGCGCACGGACTGTTCGAGATCATCGGCCGACGGCCAGGCCGCGACGATGCGTTCGACGTCGATGTGGGTGAGGTCGCGGGACAAGAGGCGTTCGTAGAGTGCCGCGACGGCGAGCGAGCCGACGCCAACCTTGAAGCCGTGCGAGACTGGGTTGCCATCGACGCTGAGCCCGGACATCTCCCAGAGGTGGCTAAACTGATGCTCGGCGCCGGAGGCGGGGCGGGAAGAGTCGGCCGCCTGCATCGCGAGGCCGGCCACGATCAGGCCGCGGACCAGGCGCTCGATTGCGTTCGGGTCGTTGACGCGAATCAACTCGGGTTGGGACAGCGTCTCGCGGAGCGGATGCTGCACCATGGCCCAAACGTCTGGTGCTACCGGTTCGATGTCGAGCGCGTCGGCGACCAGCCAATCGGCGCCGGCCGTGACTTTGCCGAGGAGGTCGGCGTAGCCGGAGGCAGTCATCGCCTGGGGAGCGGTGGCGAGGACGTCGAGGTCGGCCAGGACCGCGCGCGGGGCCGGGCAGGCGATGGTTTGTTTGAATCCCTCGTTCACCATTGCGCCGCCGGACGCCGCGTAGCCGTCCATCGAGGCGGCGGTGGCGACGGAGAGGTACGAGCGATCGGCTCGATGGGCCGCGAGCTTGGTGATGTCGTTGATGGTGCCGGAACCGACCGCAATTGGGATGGCGGCGGTGGGCGCGAGGAGGTCCGCGATGCGCTGTGCGTGGCGCACGTCCGGCGTGAGCACGGGACGTTCCGGGAAGATGACGGGAGGCAGCTTGGCCACTGCTCGAGCCCGCAGCTGTTGCTCGACTTCGCGGCCGGCGACAGCGTAGGTCTGCTCGTCCGCCACGACCATCACGGGCGCATCGCCGAATTGTGCGGCGTAGAGCCGGTCGAGGGACTGGAGGGCGCCGCGGCCGATGACGACCGCGCGAGTGTCCTTCGACCCGGCGAGGGACTGTTCCATCGTGTGCTGAACAATGACCTCAGTCATGTTGCCTTTACCGCTCCGCGACGGGCGTGCCTTGTGCCGGGCATGAGGTTGACTGTTCGGCCAGCGGCCGTCCGTGTTCGACGACGAACGTCGCCAGCGTTGACGCCGGCGCGACCGCTTCCTCCACTGTCGGTACGACGCGGAAGTCGGTCTGCCACCGGTCCGGCGTGACGGTGCAGAGGACGTACCCCCGGTGGTTGTCGAAGAACGACTGGTGGGGATTGTCGGGCATCGTGCCGCAACGCGTGGTGAACCCGCCATCCTTCATGAGCGGATCGTCCCCTTCGGAGGTGATCGACGTGCCGACGAATTCGACGGCGATAGCTGAGGCGTCGTCGAACGAGTTCCAGTCGGTCTTGAGCTGATGGACGCGGTTGTCGTGAACGTCGCCGGTGATGACGACCGGGTTCAGCGGGCGCTGGCGACTGATCTCGGCCATCGTGGCTAAGAGGTCGTCGCGCTCGTAGGCGTAGCCGTCCCACTTGTCGCCGATATCGCCGCCGAAGGTGACGCCGGCGCCGGCCTGGGTGTCGTTTTGGGCCATGGGTACTTGCTGGGCGAGGACATTCCAGTGCGAGGATGACGTCGATAGCCCGTCGAGCAACCACGCCTTCTGCTCCTCGCCGAGCATGGTGCGGCTCGGATCGAGCGAGGGTGCGCAATAACCGCCGTTCGCCAGGTGCTCCTCGGCGGAGCAACTCAAGTGCTGGTGCGATCGATATTGGCGGGTATCGAGCAGGTTGAGGGCGATGAGTTCGCCGAAGGCGAGGCGGCGGTAGAGCGGGAGCGCGGGACCGCGCGGTTGGGCGGACTGGCGGAGCGGCATGTGCTCGTAGAAAGCCTGGTAGGCGGCCGCACGGCGCCGGAGGAATTCCTCTTTCGGGTAGATCGGGTTCGGGGTGTCGCCGGCGTAGTCGTTTTCGACCTCGTGGTCGTCCCAGGTGACGATCCAGGGGAATTGGGCGTGGGCGGCTTGGAGATCGGGGTCGGTCTTGTAGAGCGAGTAGCGCAGGCGGTACTGGTCGAGGGCGCGGGGTTGGGAGCGGACTTCCCGCGGCACGGTGGTGCGGCGGACACCGCCGAAATCGCTCAACCCTTTCTCGTAGATGTAGTCGCCGAGGAAGACCACCGCGTCGAGGTCTTGGGCGACGACGTCCTGGTAGGCGACGTAGAAGCCGTCCGACCAATCCTGACAGGAGGCGAAGGCGAAGCGGAACTGGTCGATTGGCGCGCCCGCGGCAGCAGTGGTGCGGGTACGACCGACCGGGCTGATTTCCGAACCGGATTTGAACTGATACCAATACCAGCGATCGGGTTCGAGGCCGCTGACCTCGACATGGAGTGCGTGCGCCCAGGCCGGATCGGCCGCGGCCGTGCCTTCCTTGACGACCTGGCTCATCCCCTCGTCGGTCGCGACTTGCCAGTAGACCGCGATGGGTTCGGCCGGGAGACCGCCGCCGACGACCAGCGGCTCGGGCGCTAGTCGCGTCCAGATGACGAATCCGTCCGAAGCGGGTTCGCCCGAGGCGATGCCGAGCGTGAAGGGATTGGCGGAGAAGGACGGGCCTTGGTAGCTGAGAACCGCGCGGCGAGGTAACGCAAGGCCGGCGGCGGCGGTCAGGATAAAGGTGCGACGATTGATCACGACGTGGTCCCCTTGAGGCATGTCGGCCTGCGGCCGACGAGCGGACACATCGGTCCGCCCCTACGATGACGCGCGCGCGGGTCGTTGCTACCCCTTCATGCCGGACGTGACGAAAGTCGAGATGATCTGCTTTTGGGCGAGAGCGTAGATGATGAGCGGGGGGAGGGTAGCGAGGGTGGCGGTGGCCATCATCGGGCCCCAGAGCTGGGCGGACTCGGTGTTGGTGGAGAAGAACTGCATGCCGACCGCCAGGGTCTTCGATTCGAGGTCGTTGAGGACCAGCAGCGGCCAGGTGTATTGGTTCCAACTGGCGAGAAAGGCGAGAATCGTGACGACCGCGATGGCTGGTTTGATGTTGGGCAAGACGATGTGGAGCAGGATCTGGCCGGTGCCGGCGCCATCGATCCGGGCCGCGTCGAGGATCTCCTGGGGCAGGGTGCGGATGTACTGGCGGAGGAGGAAGACGGAGAAGGCGGTCGGCGCGATCGACGGGATGATGACGCCCCACGGCGTGTTGATCCAGCCGAGGTCGGAGACGAGCACGTAGTTCGGCACGAAGGTGACGACGCCGGGCACGATCATCGTGCCGAGAACGGCCGCGAACAAGACGGAGCTGCCGCGGAACTGGAGGCGGGCGAAGGCGAAGGCGGCCGGCACGCTGACCGCAATCTTGCCAAGGGTCGTCATGGTGGCGATGAAAAAGCTGTTCCAGAACCAGTTGGCGACCGGGAAGAAGGCAAAGGCGTCGGGGAAGTTCGCTAGTGTTGGTGCGGTGGGCAGGATGCGGATGTCCTTGGTGAAGATTTCGGTCGGGATCTTGACCGAGGTCGAGAGCATCCAGAAGAAGGGGAAGATCGTCAGGAAGCAAAGGAGGCCGACGAGAGCGTGCAAGGCAACGCGAGCGGGTCGCAATTGCGGCCCGCGTCGCCCTTGTCCAAATTCTTCGCCGGCCGAAGTTGCCAGACTAACCATAGTGAACGTGCCTCTCGACGAACCGGAATTGGATCCAGGTCAGCAGCACTGTGCCGACGAAGACGATGATCGAGACGGCGCTGGCGGCGCCGATCTGGAAGTAGCGGAA
>JBOGUE010000443.1:0-3472 GCA_050695955.1 Thermomicrobiales bacterium
GCCCTGAGACCAGCGCTCTCCAGATCGATTGGCGTGAGCTTATCGGGCGTCCAGATGTAGACGCCGTGATTATGGCCACGCCGCAACAGGTCCGACCAGATATTGCGGTCGCCGCGGCGGCTGCCGGCAAGCATTTGCTGTGCGAAAAGACTTTGGCGGCAGTTCCGGCCGACGCGCACCGTATGGTCGAACTATCGACATTTCGGAGCTCCTGGGGCCGGTCGGCAACCGAGTCAGGAAGCGGGGTCTGTTTGGGTTCACGGGTTCGTGAGTACAGTGCAGGCCCATAGACGCCGTCCCGGACGAAGTACTTCTGTTGCATAACGCTGTCAGATAAGCGCGTTCGGAATCCCTCAGTCGGCGGCTCAAAGGGAACTGATCATGACCGAGCCACCGCGACGCGAACGATTCTGCCGGCGCACGCTTTTGAAGGCGTCGGCTGCGACTGGCTTGGCTTCATGCTTACCATTCCCGGTGATGTGGTCAGATGCCGGCGCGAACGACGTGCCGGCGCCGTTGATGGCGCGTCAACAAGAACGCGTCGAACTGACCCTCGCGGCCACGGACGCCGATATCGCCAAGATCCAACCGCTGCTTGATGAGTACGCACGCGCGAACAATATAACTATTTATACAGCGGCCAGCCCTTACGATGACCTCTACGCCAAGCTCAACATAAATCTGACGCAGGCAACGGGCGCCTACGATGTCGTCAGCATCGACGACCCGTGGATGCCACTCTTCGCCGGCGACGAGTTCTTGAAAAACCTTGGTGAGATAATGGAGGAAGCCGGCATTCATGCCGATGGCGACTTCGTGCCACAACTGTCCGCGCTTGGAGAGTTTCCCGCTGAATCGGGTATTCGTGGAATCCCGTGGGTTGGCAACGTGCAAGTATTCGCCTGGCGCACCGATGTGCTGGAAGAAATGCAACGGGAGGTCCCTACCACCTGGGACGATGTCTTATTGCTGGCGACAGACGTGACGGAGGCGCGAGGAGCGTCCGGTCTCTTTGGCATTGGCGTCCGCGGGCAAGCGGGAAACCCAGCAGCGGCAAGTTTCCTGCCAGTGCTGCGGGGATTCGGATTGGATGTGCTCGATCCCGCAACAAATGAGCCGCGGTTGGTCACACCTCAGGCAGTCCGGGCGTTCGAACTCCAAATCCAGTTAGCACAGTTCGCGCCACAAGGGGTTGAGGAGACCGGGCACGCCAAACAGGGTGACAACCTTGCATCCGGCCGCATCGCAATGTCTGGCGATATTTGGCCCGATCAACTTTTGCAGGCGTCTGACCCCGCGCGCTCAGAAATTGCGAAAAGCATCGGGGTCGGTCCGGAACCGAGCCAATCCGGCGCCCGGACGCCGCACGTCACCGGATGTTGGCTGCTCGGGATACCACGAGAATGTAAATACCCAGAGGCTGCCCTTGATCTCATTCTTTGGATGACGGCGCGAGAACAGCAGAAACGCATGACATTGAGCCGAACCATTCCGCCTACGCGGATGTCGGTGATGCGAGATCCGGAAGTGATCGCGGCACTTCCCTTCATGCCGGCTGTCCTCGATGCGGCAATTCACGCGGTTGCTCGTCCGCGGAGCCCGCATCTCCCTGCCATCGAGCAGATTCTTGGGCGATACATGGCAGACGGCATCCTCGGACAGATGACAGCTGAGGAGGTGGCGAGCCATGCGAATGAAGAGATTCGGGAATTGCTCGTGCGGGAGGGAGTCCTCGAATAGTCCGCCGAATCTTGCTCGATCCGCGATCGTCGCGATAGCTATAGGGCATTGCGAGGGATCATGAGCTTGTTGAATTGAGCCGCCGCCAGATCGATGTGGCGTTTGCCGTTTCGGAGTGAGATTGTGAAGTGGCCGGGTAGCAGCGCGTGGAACTCGAGCCCTGCCATTTTGCGAGTGCTTTCGCTGTACTCCTGAATCGAACAGTCCGGGATGTTCTGGGCGATGATCGTCCCGCCGTGGAACACCAAGTCTCCGGCGATCAAATACGTGCGGTCACCACCTTCGATGAGCAAGGAGACGTGGCCTCGACAATGACCCGGCGTGTCGAACGGGGTCACGGTGAGCCGGCCGACCGAAAAAGGTTGGCCGTTGACAAGCGCCGGTTCGGCGGGACAGGCGCGGAATTCGTAAGTGGCCGGATACAAACCGGCCGCTTTGGCGAAGGCGAGACTGATCGGCGCCTCGTCGCCTGCTACCAAGGTGCGCGCGGTCAGTGGTGAGCCCAGGACCGTCAGGCCCAGGTGATGCTTGAAGTCGAACGCTCCGCCGGCATGGTCAGCGTGGTAATGCGTGAGGATCAGCTTGCCGAAGCGATCGAGGTCGTAACCGTCGTCCGCGATTGTGGTCAAAACCGATTCCGACTCACCGAAAGGTCCGCCAATGCCGGCGTCGATGAGCGCCAACTCATCACCGCCGTCGATCACATAGATGTGGCAGTCGAGTGGGTGGGAGAGATTGAAACCGGTGTCTCCGCCTCCGACCAGCCCGACGTCGCGCGTCAGCCTCACCAATCGCTCTCCTGTTGGACCGTGCGCAGCGTGCTGTTACTGACGACGGTATGATCCTTTACGAACGCCGTTTGACGGTGTACTCGATGCCTCGTTCAATCGTGACGGTCACGGTCTCGACGTCTGAACGGGTCCGCAACATCGCCTGGTAACCTGAGAGATCGTGGGAGGTCACGTTGTCAGCGAGAATCACGCCGCCAGGGCGCAGGCGCTCGATGACTGCCTCGAAGTGGGCAATGTAGTCATCTTTCTCGGCGTCGATGAAAATGAGATCAAAACGTCCTGGGATCTTCGTGACCAGCTCGCGGGCGTCACCAGCCAAGATCTGTCCTTCAGATGCAAGCCCGGCTGCCGCGAGATTGGCGTTCGCTTCGGTTGCGCGATCTGGCAGAACCTCGGTCCCGATCACTCTGCCACCCGTGTCGCGCATAGCGTCCGCCAGCCAGATCGTCGACGCTCCGTTGGAGGACCCGATCTCGAAGACCGTTTGGGCGCCGATCGACTTGGCGACGAGGCTGAGGAAGCGTCCACTCTCTTTCGTGACGTTTCGCGTCCGTTGAGATGACGGCAGGTTGGCGGCGCGCTGTGAGGCATCGTCCAGGTAAATGCGATCGAGGACAGTCTGTGCCCGCGGTTCCAACGACTAGCCTCCGACAATGGCGTCCAATATGGCGGGTAGATCGTTGAACACGAGATCGGGCCGGACTGCCGCGTCGGGAATGTCGTCGCGCGTCGAGACCCCGGTCAGCACCATCACGGTCAACATGCCAGCGCGCTTACCGGCGACGATGTCGGTGTCGAGCCGATCGCCGATCATCACGGCTTCGTCAGGGCTGACGCCCATCCGATCCATCGCCTCCAACAACGACACCGGCTCCGGTTTGCCGATGACCACCGGGGACGTGCCACTTGCCGCGGCGACGGCGGCGACGATGCTACCGCTT
>JBOGUE010000444.1:0-4242 GCA_050695955.1 Thermomicrobiales bacterium
CTCCCAGTCATTCCGATCGTAGAGAGGAATCTCGCCTATGTAAGAGGCACGGGACGATTCCTCGCCGCGGCTCGGAATGACGGGGAGGGGGAACGGCTACTCTCCCCCACGCAGAGACCCCGGCGCCCTACGCTGGCAGCAAATCCTCGACCTTGAAGAGTTCGGCGTTGAGGATGGAGGCACCGGCGCCGGCGCGGATGGTGTTGTGGCCGAGGAGAACGTCCTCGACGTCGATTGTACAACATTGTACAATAAGCGGCTCTGCGAAGGAATGGATCGCCGTGTTCATGGTGGAGAGGGAAGAGATGAGCAAACGAAACCCGATAACACAGACGATGAAGGCCTCCGCCGCGCGGCAGCAGTTCAGCGACGTCATCAATCGCGTCTATCGCAATCAGTCGCGCATCCTGGTCGAGCGCAGCGGCATCCCAGTCGCGGCGATCGTTCCCGCCGCGGATCTGGAGCGCTTGGATCGGTTGGAGCGGGAGCGGGCCGAGCGCTTCGCCGGCCTCAGCCGAATCAGCGAGGCCTTCGCGGATGTGCCGGTTGACGAACTGGAGCGCGAAGTCGAGCGGGCCGTCGCGGCCCGGCGGGAGCGGGTGAAATCCGCTGCCGAGGCGTGATTCGCGCGGTCCTCGACATAAACGTCCTCCTCTCCGGCATCGTCGGCGTGGAGCGGGAGACGAGTACACCAGGTGCGCTCGTGCGTGCCTGGCGGGCAAACCGCTTCGAACTCGTCATATCGGAGCACATCCGTAGTGGCGTCCAGCGCAATCTGACGGAGGAGCCGTACTTTTCCGGGCGCCTCTCGCCTGAAGAGGTGGCGACCAACCTGACGTCCCTAGCGGTCGACGCGACTCAAGCAGTCGTCACCGTCCAGGTGGTTGGAGTAGCAACTCACCCGGAAGACGACCTGGTGCTTTCCGCCGCCGTGAGCGCCGGCGTCGACTACCTCGTGACCGGCGATCATGGGCTTCAAGGCGTCGGGCGCTATCAGGGGGTGCGTATCGTCAGCCCTCGCGCTTTCCTGGACATCTTGACAGAGGACGCGGAGACGACCTGACGAATCGTGCCTGGCATTTCGTCCGAGGACTCAAGGGCGTCTTACACCGGCAGCAACCCGTCGACCTTGAAGAGTTCGGCGTTGAGGATGGAGGCGCCAGCGGCGCCGCGGATGGTGTTGTGGCCGAGCAGGACGTACTTGACGCCGAGGATGGGGCAGGGGCGGACGCGGCCGACGACGGACGCCATGCCGCGCTCGGCGTCGCGGTCGAGGATCGGTTGGGGCCGGTTGCGCTCCTGGCGGACGATGATCGGGCGGGCGGGGGCGCTGGGAAGGCCCAGTTCCTGCGGTTTACCGCGGAAGCGCTCGAAAGCGGCGACGACGTCCTCCGGCGAGGCGGGTTGTTGGAAGCGGACCGAGACCGCCTCGGTGTGGCCGTCGCGGACGGCGACGCGGTTGCAGGAGGCGCTGACGGTGACCGGGAGGTAGCTGAAGCCGCCGTCGGGGCCGGGGTAGGCGCCGAGAAGTTTTTGGGTTTCCTCGGCCATCTTCTCTTCTTCGCTGCCGATGAAGGGGACGACGTTGTCGATCATGTCGAGCGAGGGCACGCCGGGGTAGCCGGCGCCGGAGACGGCCTGCATCGTCGTTACCATCACCGCGTCGAGGCCGAAGGCGTCCTGCAGCGGCTTCAGGGTGAGAACCATGTGGATGGCAGAGCAGTTCGGGTTGGTGGCGATGAAGCCGGACCAGCCGCGATTGCGCTTTTGCAGCTCGATGGCCTGGACGTGGTCGGGGTTGACTTCGGGGATGAGGAGGGGGACGTCGGGGTCCATGCGGTGCGTCGAGGTGTTACTCAAGACGGCGTGGCCGTCCTTGGCCAGGCGCTGCTCGATCTCGCCGGCGACCTCGCCGGGGAGGGCGGAGAAGGCGATGGGGCTGTCGATTTGGTCGCTGTAGTCCTTGATGACCAAATCGGCGGCGGCTGGCGGCATGACGGCGTCGAGCCGCCAATCGGTCGCCTCGCGGTAGGTCTTGCCGGTCGAACGGTCGGAGGCGACGAGCTCGGCCAACCGGAACCACGGGTGGTTGTCTAATAACTGCACAAAGCGTTGGCCGACACTGCCTGTAGCGCCGAGAACTGCTACGGGGATGCGGTCTGACATTGGTTGCTCCTTTCGGTCGCAAGGGGTCGGGAGTCAAGAGTCAGGGGTCAGGGACGACGATCGAGCTTGCGTTCAAGCGCATTTCGAAGAGAAGCGAGCTGTTTGCCCAAGGGTACGACGATTTCCTTCACTGCCTCGAATTGTGCGGTCTTCAGATATCCAAATCGAACCGCTAATTCACATTGAGTCTCAACCTCCGCGAGTGAACCGCGAGCAACAGAGATGGCTTGCAGGTATTCCTTCGTCGACTCCCTCGTGTGTCCTTCCGCGAGATCCATTCCCAATTGCCAAACTCGAAGGTCCCGAAAGCTCTCGATCACCCCGCCCCCCCTCGTCGTTTATTCCCTGACCCCCGACTCCCGACTCCTGACCCCTCTCACCCCACGCGGAGCGATTCGGCGAGCATGTCGGAGCGGCGGGGGCGGCGGCCGCGGGCGCTGGCGGGTTGGGGACGGATGAAGGCGGTGTGGATCGCTTCGACGGCGCGCTCGGCGGCGCGGGCCGGGACGGCGGCGACGAGGGCCGCGTTCGACATCTGTTGGCTGGCGGCGAGGACGGGAACGCCGGCGCGGTGGAGGACGCCGAGCATGCGGGCGAGGGCGGCGGGCTTTTCGGCCGCGCCCTGGCCGACGGCGGCGACGACGGCGACTTCTTCGGTGCAGCCGACTTCGGCCTCGAAGTCGCGGGCGCCAAGGACTTCCTCGATCCGGCATTGGGTGTGGCCGCAGCCGCCGCCGGTGGAGGCGTCAACGAGGTAGGTCATGCGGCGGCGGGAGGATGCTTGGGCGGCGAGGACGACCTCGATCCGGTCCTCGTGCAGCGCGCCGAAGACGGCCGAGGCGGCGCCAGAGAGATCCTCTAACTCCGGCACGTCGACGGTCAGCAGGAGGAGTCCGTGCATGGCGGTGACCGCTTTGACCTGATCGCCGACCGCCTCGCGGGTGACCAGCGTGCCCGGCTCGGTGGGCGCGAAGGTGGAGAGGATACGGACCGGGATGCCGCGGGAGACAGCGGGGCGAATGGTACGGGGATGGAGGACCTTCGCGCCGAAGTGGGCCAGCTCCTGCGCCTCGTCGAAGCTGACGTTCGGCACGACACGGGCATCGGGAACCTTGCGCGGGTCGGCAGAGAGGACGCCGGGCACGTCTGTCCAGATCTGAACCTCGTCGGCGTCGAGGGCAGCGCCGAGGAGCGTCGCGCTGTAGTCGGAGCCGCCGCGGCCGAGGGTCGTCGTCGTGCCGTCCGGGGCGCAGCCGATGAAGCCGGTCATGACGACGGTGAGACCCTGGTCGAGGAGGGGAAGGACAACGGCGGCCGCCTGCTCGCGGGTGCGGACACGGTCAGGGCGGGCGGCGCCGAAGCGGTCGTCGGTGGCGATGACGCGGTCGGCGAAGAGGTGAGCGGCGGGCGTGCCGCGCGCCCTGAGCGTGGCGGCCATGAGGACGCTGAGCGCCTTCTCGCCGGTGGCGACAACGCGGTCCGAATCGCGATTGGAGAGATCGCCGACCGCGGCGACGTGGTTGAGGGCGTCGTCAAGGGCGGCGTGGAGCTGGTCGAGCTCGACGAGGGCGGCCAGGCGCTCCGCTTCGTCCTCGATCCCTTCGGCGATGCCAAGGTGTCGCTCGCGGATTGAGGCGGCGATGGCGGCGGCCTTGTCCCGCTCACCGGCCGCGGCGACAGCGGCGGCGTCGAGGAGCAGGTTGGTGACGCCGCCGGCGGCAGAGACGACCGCGGCGCGCGGTTGGGGCTGGGCCTCGATGATCGAGGCCGCATCCCGGACGCGGTCGCGATCCCCGACCGAGGTGCCGCCGAACTTGACAACGATCATTGCGAGCTCCTAGCTCGTAGCTGTCAGCTCTCAGCAATCAGCTTTCAGCTAACGACTTCCGTTCGACCTCGCCTCTGCCACCGCCACGTCGTTGTGGTCTCCCGTCGCTCTCCGCTGAACGCTGACGGCTGATAGCTGATAGCTGATAGCTCGTACAACACAAAGGGCGGGAGCGTTGCCGCTCCCGCCTGCCGGTTCGGTTGGATGGTCGCTGGGGCCTTCGCCCTACTCGCTACGCACCCTCCGAC
>JBOGUE010000445.1:0-10590 GCA_050695955.1 Thermomicrobiales bacterium
GGCTTGGCCCTCGGTTCGCGGCTGTCGACCGGACATGCCCAGGACACGGTTGTCCTGCGAGTCGGAAGTTGGGACGGGGTGGAGGCCGAGCCGATCGAACAGGACGTGATGGAAGGCTTCCGCCAGCGATTTCCCCAGATCGATGCGAAGTTCGAGTACAACCCCGATGCATACGACGAAAAGCTCCTCACCGCGCTCGCGGCGGGGAACGCCCCGGACATTTTCCTGTGGTGGAATTTTCCCTCGCTCGTGCAGCGCGACGGACTGACCGATATCACGCCCTTGATCTCAGGCGATAGCCCGCTCGACACCAGCATCTACTATCCCCAGATCCTTGACTACAATCGCGTAGGAGACGGGCTGTACGGTCTCCCCAAGGACTTCACGCCGCGAGCGTACTTCTACAACAAGAAGCTCCTCGACGCGGCCGGCATTCCCCATCCGACTGCCGACTGGACCTGGGACGAGCTCCAGGAGATGGCGCTCGCGCTGACCAGCGGCGAAGGGGTCGACCGGCAGTTCGGCTTTTACACCTACAGCGGCTACTACCCGCTGCAGGGGTACGTGTGGTCGAACGGCGGCGACTTCGTCAGCCCCGACGGCACCGAGGCCAGCGGCTACCTCGACAGCCCCGAGACCCTGGAGGCGCTCGACTGGTATATCCGCCTGCAAACTGAGCACAAGGTCGCCCCCACGCAAACCGAAGAGGCGACCGTCGGCGGCGCCGGCGATCTCTTCATGAACGGCAAGCTGGCGATCTTCGACAATGGGCGCTGGCCGCAGTCCCAGTTCAAGGACGTCGCCGACCTCGATTTGGGTACGGTGCTGCCGCCCCAGAGCCCGAAGGGCACGCGGGTCAGCGTCCTCCATGAGGCCGGCTGGTGCCTAAACCCAGATTCGGAACATACCGCGGAGGCCTGGGAGCTGCTCAAGGGGTTGGCGGGTCCCGAGGCGCACCGGATCCGCGCCGAGGCCGGGTGGGCGCTGCCGGCGATGCCGAGCGTCGCCGAGGAGATGGGTCTGTTGGAGGATCCCATCGAGAAGACCTGGTTTGAGGCCGTCGATTTCGCCACGGTCACCGCCTGCCACCTGCGGTCCTCGAACTGGGACCGCGCGGCGGCAGAGATCGACCTGGCAATCCAATCGGCATTCTTGGGTGAGGCCAGCATCGAAGACGCAATCAACGCCACTGTGCCGGTCGTCGACCAGATCCTCCAGGGCTAGTCCCACCGAGAGGCGCCCGGCCGTTCCTAGAACGGCCGGGTACTGAGCGGACAGGCAAAGGATCGTCATGGCCTTGATCTCCGGCCGGCCTCCACGGCGCTGGAGTCCTCGCGAGCGGGAGGCGCTCGAGGGCTATCTCTTCATCCTCCCCTGGTTCGTCGGTTTCCTGGTCTTCACCGCCGGGCCGCTGCTGAGTTCGCTCTACCTCAGCTTTACCGAGTGGGGATTCGCCGATACACCGGTCTTTGTCGGCCTCGACAACTACCGGCGGATCCTCGACGATCCCATCTTCGAGATTGCGGTCGAGAACACCGCGACCTACACCCTGGTGACCGTGCCGCTCGTCCTCGTGGTGTCGCTCGTCCTTGCCCTCCTGATGACGCGCGACCTCTCGGGAATGCACATCTTTCGCACGATCTACTACATCCCCGCCGTGATAGGCGGGGTGGCGATGGCGCTGGTCTGGTCGTGGGTCTTCAACCCCGACTACGGCATTCTCAACTACCTCCTCCGCTCGCTCGGACTCGGGGCTCCGAACTGGCTCGGCAGCCCGACCTGGGCCATGCGCGCAATCATCGTCCTCAGCGTCTGGAACATCGGCTTTCCCATGATCGTCTTTATCGCCGGGCTGCAGAACATCCCCAAAGTTCTCTACGAGGCAGCCGTGCTGGACGGCGCGGGCCGCTGGCAGAAATTTCGCACGGTCACGCTCCCCATGCTGACGCCCACACTCTTTTTCCTGTTGGTCACCAGCATGATCAGCTCGTTCCAGATCTTCGACGTGGTCTATGTCATCAGCCAGGGAGACGGCAGGCCGCTCCGCTCAACGCTCGTCTACCTGCTCTACTACTATCAGAACGCATTCTCCTTCTTCGACATGGGCTACGCCTCGGCGCTCATCTGGGTCTTCTTTCTTGGGCTGATGGCGATGACGCTGCTCGTCTTCAAGTTCTCGAGCTTGTGGGTCTTCTACGAGTCCGAGGTCAAAAATGAGTAATCGTGCCAACGTCGCCAACGTCGGCCGCGCTGCCGAAGTCGGCGACGTCGCCGGGCGCGCCCTGCCCCGCCGCGTCCGTTTGCCGCGGCTGAGTAGCCCGGACATCGTAACGTACGCCTTCCTCCTGGTCGGCGCGGTCGTGATCTTGTTGCCCTTTTTCTGGATGCTGTTGGCCTCTTTCAAGCCGTCGGTCGATATTCTCACCTATCCGCCGAAGCTGGTGCCGGCCGCGCTGACCATCGAAAACTACGACTACGTCTTGACCGATACGCGCTTTCTGACCTTTGTGCGGAACAGCTTTATCGTCGCCTTCGTCACCATCTGCGGTCATATTCTCTCGGGCACCCTCGTCGCCTACGGCTTCGCCCGCTTTCGCTTCCCGGGACGCAACATCCTGTTCATGTTTATGCTCGGGACGATCATGATCCCCTTTCACGCCTATATGATCCCGCGCTTCTGGATCATGAAGCAGCTCGGTGTCCTCGACAGCCTCGCCGCCGTCGTTCTGCCCTACCTCTTCGGGGGACCGCTCTACATCTTTTTGTTCCGCCAGTTTTTCATGTCGATCCCGAATGAGCTCGACGATGCGGCGCGCGTCGACGGCGCCAACAGCCTGCAGGTCTACTGGCACATCCTCCTGCCGCTGGCTCGCCCGGTGGTGGTGACGGTGGCCGTGATCGAGTTCATCGCCTCATGGAATAGCTTCCTGGAGCCCTTGATCTACCTCAACTCGCAGGACAACTACACCGTTACCCTCGGGCTGTCGCTCTTCCGGAGCGGATTCGGCGGCACGATCCAGTGGGGTCCGCTCATGGCGGCTACGTCTCTGGCCGTGCTCCCCCCGTTGGCCGTCTTCTTTGTCGCACAGCGGCACATTATCGGCGGCATTGCGTCAGCGGGGTTGAAGGGTTGACAGTTTCAGACGGCCGCGTGACCCGACAGTCGATCACGATCGAGGCGGCCGGGACGGCAATGACTGTCACGGCCGCAACCGATACCGAGGTCACGCTGCGCGCCGAGACTGAGTCCGTCGAGTCCGGCGTTGACGGCTGCGTGATTCACCTGACCATAGAGACTGAGCCGGGCCGGCGTTTCGAGCTTCATGAGCTGTCGCTGGAGTGGACCGTGCCCATCGTCGACATGCACGGGCTCTACTTCGGAGGCAACCCGAGGACCGAACTCTTCTCCCTTCCGTTCTGGCAATTCGAGAAAACGATCTGTGCCAATACCGGGCTGCCCTTCCTGGCGCTGATCCACCGTACGGGCGAGAACCGCTTCGCCTTCGGGCTCGCCGATCAACTCACCGAAACACGGCTGCAGGCCCATCTCTCGGAGGCGACCCGCTGTTACCACTTCACGGTGCGGAAGCCGGTCTCTGGGGAATCGGGCGCAGGGGGCATCCCCGTGACGGGGTGCTGGCAGGAGGTCGTTTTCGTCTCCAGGAACACCGCTCCCTGGTCCGAGGTGCTGCGTCAATACACCACCGTTGTCGACGGCTCGTCCAAGGAGCCGGCGATGCCGGTCTCCGAGGTGGCGTTCGCCCCGGTCTTCTGCTCCTGGACCGCGATCCATCACGACGTCAGCCACGATTGGGTGATGCGCCAGGCGCCACTGGCCGCCGAGCTTGGGTTCGGCACCTGGCTGACCGACGACGGATGGTTTATTGAAGAAGGCCGCTTTGCCGATTACGGCTATGCGGGCGACTGGGAGCCGTGCGCGGCCAAGTTCCCGGACTTCAAAGCGCACGTCGCCGCGGTGCAGGATTTGGGCCTGCGCTACGTCCTCTGGGTGGCGCCCTTCATGGTCGGTAAGGAGAGCCAGGCGGCCCGGCGTTACCAGCATCTCCTCATCCCGGGCCAAGCGCGCGAACGGTTCGATAACCTCTCGCCCTGGCAGCCGGAGACGAAGCAGATCGTGGCGGACCTCTTGAAAGGCTTGGTGGCGGCCTACGGCCTCGACGGACTCAAGATCGACTTCCTGGACGCCGTCACCAACCACGGCAGCCGTCCACTTGGCGCCGATGGCGCCAGCTTTGGTGAGCGCCTCTACCGGATACTGGCGGACGCGGTCGACCAGGTTCTGCACATCAGGCCCGACCTCCTGATCGAGTTTCGCAACTCGTACACCAACCTCGCCTCGCGGCGCTACGCCAACCTCTACCGCAGTTCCGACGTGCCGCTCAACTTCACCCTCAACCGCTGGCAAGTGGTCATGCTCAGGCTCCTGGCGCCCGACCGGGCGGTACATCTCGACCCGGCGCTCTGGCACCCGAACGACACGGACGACAACGTGGCGGTCCACCTCATCAACTGCCTGGTCGGCGTGCCGATGGTCTCCATCGAGCTGGACCGCTACCCCCGGAGCCATCTCGATCTGATCCGCCACTGGATCGGCTTCTACAACGAGCACAGACGCACCTTGATCCACGGCGCCTTCAAGCCGGCACTGCATTTGGGGCACGTGCCCGCGATCTATTTCGCGAGCGAAGAGGAAACCATCGCCGCGCTCTACGACGACGTGCCGTTGAAACTCGATCCCGCCCCTCGCCTCTCGCTCCTCAATGCCTCGACGCGCCCGTACGTCGAGATCTCCGGAGGTGGGCTGGAAGGGGCGTACCAGGTAGTCGAACGGGACAAATTCGGCCGGCTCGCTTCAGAGCAAGACGTCGTCTTTCCACAAGCACACCTTGACGTCGAAGTCGGTGGATGCGTCGAACTCGTCCCGCGATAACGGCGGCGTCGATTACTGCTTGGCGGCAGGTCTGTGCGTTACCAGACGACGGTGACGACGCCTGATCGGTGAATGGCCGCGTCGCGGGTGATCAGGGGCAGCCCGAGTTGCCGAGCAGTAGCGGTAATGATTCGGTCCGGCATATCGGCTACGACCGCGCGAGGCACCTCGCGCATCGCTAAGGCCGTGTGTTGGTCCAGCGCGGCAAGTCTATAGGTGCCGGCCGGGCCTCCAAAGAGATTAAACGCACGGGTGACCGGCCCATTTTCTACCCGACCTCGTTCTGCCAGGTACACCAACTCGACCAGAACGACGCCCGGAACGTAGACGTGATGAATACCTTCATCGGCGCCGCGTAGGATCTCACGCACTACATCGGAGAGCCGAGAGCTTTCCGCAAGGTACCAGTAGAGCGCATGCGTATCTACGACGAATTCGCTCAAATATCTCGTTCTCCAAATCCTGCCCAAATCTCCCGTCGCACTTCGTCGATTTCTTCTTCGCTAAGGTCATGCCCAGCCCAAAGACCACCCAACGCGACCGGGCGATATGGTGTGTCATAGGGGCGTTCCTGTTGTCCGGTTTTGAATCGCTGATACTCAATGAACTGCACGACCTCGGCCAGGGCCTCGTCCGGCAGCGCCTTCACCTCAGCAAAGATCTTTCCCTCTAAGTCCACGCGACTTGCAACCATGATGCCACCTCTCTTCTTGGCTATTTGGAGTGTACCGAATCTGCCGCGATAATGCGCCCCGATTGATCGATCGCAACAACAGAGGAGAAGAAATGCAGATCACCAACGTCGAAACCTATCCAGTCTGGGGTGGCCACCGAAATTTCCTCTTCGTCGTGGTTGACACCGACGAGGGGATCTCCGGCGTCGGCGAGTCAGGCCTGACCGGCCGAGAGCTCGCGGTCGCCGGAGTTGTCGAGCATTTCAAGCCGTTGCTGATCGGGCAGGACCCGGCGCGCATCGAGCATCTTTGGCAACTGCTCTCACGCGGCGGTTTCTTCCCGGCGGAGGGGGCGGTCGCGGCGGCGCTGTCGGCGGTCGACATCGCGCTCTGGGACATCAAGGGGAAAGCGCTCGGTGTGCCGATCTACGACCTGCTCGGCGGGCGCGTGCGGGATCGGGTCGTTTGCTATCCCCACAACGTCGGGCACGCGCTGGAAGTTGAGTCGCTCGTCGAATCGTGCCTGGCGACGAAGGAAGCCGGCTGGAAGTTCGTGCGCTGGGGGTTGCCGCAGGACGGCGACGTGTTGGAGCCAGCCGCGGCGGTGCGCGCCGCGATCCGCCAATTCGAGGCCGTCCGGGAAGCGGTCGGCGACGAAATCGAGATCACTTTCGATGTCCACACGCGGCTCGATCTTCCCGACGCCCTTCAACTCTGCCGGGCGGTTGAGCCGATTCGCCCCTATTTCATCGAAGACCCGCTGCGCTCGGAGAATCCGGATAGCTTCAAGACTCTGCGCCCGCGTACGTCAGTGCCGCTCGCGGCGGGCGAGCAATTCACCTCGAAGTGGCAGTTTCGGCAGCTCATCGAGGAGGAGTGGATCGACTACGCCCGCATCGACCTCTGCCTGATCGGCGGCATCAGCGAGGCGAAGAAGATCGCCGGTTGGTGCGAAACGCATTACATCAAGCTGGCCGTCCACAACCCGCTCGGCCCCGTCTCCTCGGCGGCCTGCCTTCAGCTCAACCTCGCCTGCTCGAACTTCGGCGTGCAGGAGCAGCCCCGCAAGACTGGCGAAGTCCTGACTGACGTCGTCCCGGTGCAGCCAGAGTGGGAAGACGGCTATCTCCTACCGCCGACCCGGCCCGGATTAGGCATCGAGTTTGACCGCGAAGCGGCCAAGGCACACCCGTTCCAGTTGGTCGGATTGTCGAACCTGCGTCGTTTGGACGGGTCGTTCACGAACTGGTAATCGAAATGGCCCCCTCCCCCCGCCGCCACCCAGAGGGTACCCGGCCCGAAACGCGAGGGAGGGGAGTACGTTCTCCCGTGGAGACGGCGGCTCCCCTTTCCCTCGAAATCGGGGAAGGGGGCCAACGTCTGCGTTGATCCTATACTATTCCAACCCGGCCGCTTTCCACAGCGCATCCATCGACCGCCCCGCCTCTTTGGCCGCGGCCAGTGGATCGGTCGCGGCGAGCTCGTCGAGACGCTTGCTGAACGGCTCCGGCATCACCGGGCCATCGTAGCCCATGGTCGTCAGCTTGCCCATGAAGCCGACGAGATCCATCACGCCGGTTTCCATCGGCAGCGCCCGTACCTGGTCGATCTGCTCGTCGATCGAGATGCCCGGTGGCGCGTCGTTGACGTGGACCGCGACGACGTCCTGCTCGCGGATGCTGTCGAGGTCGTCGATCTCGCCGCCCGAGGTGTAGAGATGCCAGGCGTCGAGCAACACGCCGACGTTGCCCGTACCCGCCGCGATGGCAAGCTCCATCATCCCGCCCATGGTGTAGATGAACTCGTGCTTGTACCGCGCCCGCAGCGTCTTGGGCGAGATGAACTCGATGCCGAGGCGACATCCTTCGTCGCGCAGGACCTCCGCCGTCGGGCGCAGCCGTTCGAGAAACCACGCAAAGTTCTCGTCGTAGGGCCGGTCGTCGGAGCCAGGCATAATCCCCGTCGTCGCCCGCGTGCAGCCGAGCTCCCGCGCCACGGCGGCCAGCTTCGGAAATGCCGCGAGGTCACGCGTGCGCTTCTCGTCGTTCGTCCAGGCGACCGGGAGTCCCCAGTAGCCCGGCTTCACGCCGGCGCTGGCAAAGAGTTCCTGTACGTGGGAGATGCCGTGTTCGTCCACGAGGCGGGATGCCTCGGTGAGATTGAAGGTCACGCTGTTGAATCCGCTAGCTCGTGCCAATGCGATCGATTCCGGTAGCGACAGGCCCTGAACCCCAATCGCACCCGGGCCGAGTGTTTTGTCCATCATTGCTCCAAACAGGTCGTATGCGGCGACACGGCGTGCGCCAGCCGATGACTGCGAACGAATGCACTGCCCGCGATTACGCGACGCTCGAGGCCAATGCCGACCCCACGCCGGCCGGAACGCCCGGCTCAAGTGGATCTTCCGGCAGGGCGATGATGGCGTTCTTTTCGACGGCGAGATAAGCGGCCTTCGTCAACTGCAGCACCCGCGCCGCGTGCTGGAAGGTCGCCAGGCATGGGTCGCCGTGTTGCACTACGTCGAGGAAGTGCGTGACTTCCTGCGTGAAGGTGTGCGCCGGGTCGTTCGCGCGCTCAGCCTTCCGCGGCCAGCCGTAGAGCTGATGCACGAGTCGCTTATCGTTGCCGGCCATCGCGCCGTGCTCGGCTGATACCTCGAAGTGCCAACTGTCGATCGTGCCGAAGGCCCAGCTTGTGACGATCTCACCGATGGCGCCCGAAGCAAAGCGGACGAGCAAGACGCCGGTGTCCTCGGCGTGCATTGTTTGCACGAAAAAGCGGTCAGTCATCGCCGTGACCGAAACCGGCCGATCGTCGGCCAACGCCAGCAGGCGGTAGGTCGAGTGCCACCCGGTGTCGAGGACCTCGCCGCCGCCCATCCGTTGCGGATCCGCGCGCCACTCCCAGGGACTCTCGCCGGTTGCCATATGGGCCGGCAGCCTGGAAACCGATCCCCGATGCTGGAACGCTTCGATCGACCGGATCAGAAACGGACGGCCGAGGACGCTCGTCGAGAGCAATCGCCGCGCCTCGATCAGGCTCGGCTGAAAGAGTTGATTGTGGGCCGACATAAAGACGGCGCCCGTCTCGCGCAAGGCGGCGTCGATGACGGCGGCGTCCTCCAGCGACGTGCTGAGCGGCTTCTCGCAGAGGATCGCTTTACCAGCCTTCGCCGCCGCGACGATGGCGCTGGTGTGCAGATGATGCGGCAGGCAGATGTCGACCGCGTCCACGTCCGCATTGCCCAAAAGCTCGTCGAGCGATGAATAGACCCGCGCCTTGCCGTCGGTAAAGCGATCGGCGAGATGTTGCGCCCGGCTGGGCGTGATGTCGGCAATGGCGACAATTTCGCCTCGCGGCGCATTGCTTCGCCACGCTGTGCCGTGGGCCGCGGCAATACCGCCGGCCCCGATGATGCCTACCCGTAGGGTTTCCACGCGCGTCTCCCTCACGGTTCCCTGTCGAATGGCGGCCATCTCCGCGCTGACGAGCGTCCCTGCCCGGCTTACCGTCGAGCGTGCAACACCTGGCACGACACCGGCATGCGTAGCGGACCTACCGACGTTTCGTGCGGTCCCGAACCCCATCGTTCGCCCGCCCTCGGCGAGCATTCTACCGGCTTGTTTCGCCGGCCGCTTGCGGTCTGCCGCGGCCGGCTGCTCTCGGCGGCGTCACGACGACCAGGGGTCCCTCGTCGGGCGCGTCCTCGTCGAGGACGTTCCGGATGCCATCGGCGAACGCCACGACGCAGGACCACCGCAACCAGTAAAATGCATGTCAATAGTAAGATTGTGCCGACGATTAGCGGACGGCGCCGAGAGCCGGCGATAAGGCGATGGGCGATGACGCGACAAGGGACGAATCTGCTTCAATTGCGCTTGCTCGGGGGACGGCTCTGTCTCGACTTCGTGAACACAATCGAGAACCGCGCCGGCCGGACGCCCGAAGACTTCCTGACGTCGTATCCGGATCTGGTGCGCTGGGGCCGGCATGCCGGGCTGTACACCGCCACGGCCGAGGCAGAAGCGCGAGCGGTCCTCGAGCGGGCGTTCGCGTTGCGTGACGCGCTGTACCGTGTCTTCCACGCCATCGCCTTGAGTCGAGACCCGGAACGCACCGACCTGGATTATCTACAGCGTGCCTATGCGGACGCTATGTCAATGGCAACCCTGACGCGAGGGGAAGAAGGCTTCGCGTGGGACTGGCAGCCGGGCGGACCGCACCTCGACCAACTGCTTTGGCCCATCGCCCATTCGGCGATCGACCTTCTCACGACTGGCAATCTGCACCGGATCAAGGTCTGCGCGAATCCTCACGGTTGCGGTTGGCTCTTCTACGACGGCAGCAAGAACGGCAGCCGGCGCTGGTGCAGCATGGAAGGCTGCGGCAGCCAGGTCAAAATGCGCCGCCTATACGCCAAGCGCCGAGCAACCGCATCGACCTAGGCGACCACCGGTGGCGTGCGTACTCACAAAAAACCATCCCCAGCCGCCGCTTTTGGACGCGACCTGTCCTCTCTCGGCCTCGAAAAGAAACGGCCCTTGGCCACCCATTCGCACCTGATAGGCTATGGATAGGGTTTCCGAATCGAGAGGCGCGAAACCGGCCTCGGCAACTGAAGGAAGGGCGGCAGATGGGTGCAGAGGGACGGACCGGAATGGCTTCGACGGTGGCCTTCCTCGAAGCGATCAAAGGGGGTGACCAAGAGCGCGTACGATCCTTCCTGGACGACGAGCCCGGCCTGGTCTATGCCGCTGACGAGCAAGGGCTTCCGCCGTTGATCATTGCGACCTATTGGCGGCGGCCCGCCGTCGTCGACCTGCTGTTGGGCCGCGGCGCGCCGGACGATGTCTTCGCCGCCGCCGCCCGCGGGGATGTCCTTGCCGTTGAGGTGCTGCTCGACGCCGAACCGGACGAAATCAACCGGTTCAGCGCCGACGGTTGGACGCCGCTCGCGCTCGCCGC
>JBOGUE010000446.1:0-4977 GCA_050695955.1 Thermomicrobiales bacterium
CCGCGCACCTCTCTCCTTTGAACCGATACGAATCGGAAAGGATTTCGCCATGATTTCCGCCCTCGCAGCCGTCTCGGCAACTGCCGCCCTGGCATTGACCGGCGCCATGGCCGGTCTCTTCTACGCCTTCTCGGTCTCCGCGATGCGCGGTCTCGACGGGATCGACGCCGCACACGCGATCCCTGCCATGCAGAGCATTAATCGGAAGATTCTCAATCCGGTCTTCTTCGTCACCTTCTTTGGTGCGCCGGTCGCGGCGCTGGCGACGGGTGGGCTGCTCCTGGCGCTCGACGAGCGATGGGCGGCCGTCGTCTTCGGTCTCGCGGCGGCGACCTACGTCCTGGGCACGCTCGTGCTGACCGTCGTGGTGAACGTGCCGATGAACGATGCGCTCGACGTTGCCGAGGTACCGACCGACGCGAACGACGCCGCGCGGCTCTGGGCGGACTTTTCTACCCGATGGACGTGGTGGAACACGCTACGCACCGTGTTTAGCGCGCTCAGCCTGCTGCTCGTCGGCCTCGCCATCTTTGTGTGGGGCCGGCAGGGGTGAGTGGGGGATCCACGCTGGAACAGCCTTCGCCGCGGGAGTGATTCGAGGAAGTATCCCGGCGCCGATTATGCGGCCGTCAATGCGGCTTGCGCCCGCTCGATGAGAGCGGCTCCTTCGGCGATCATGGTGATGTCGCCGTCCGGGTCATCGTCCTCGGCCAGCAGCCCCCAGGCGACGACATCCTCAGGACCGAGGGCTTGCAGGGTAGCCCGCACTTCGGCGAGGGCCTCCTCTTCGCTGTCCCAGGTGCCGATGATATTCCCGCCTTCCAGGTGCCAGAGCGCGTAGATCATGGGGTTACCTTTCTTCGTGGTCCGTTTCCGCGCTCGTCGGCATGATGTCGACCACGCAACCGAGCAAGAACGCGGGATCACCCCACAAAGTGTAATGCCCGTGGCTCTTAGTCGTCCTTTCGGCAAGGATTGGCGCGTCCGCCGGAAGGTGGAGCTCGGCGAGGAAGTGCCCCAAGTGCGGCGCCCTCAGCGCCATCCGGCGGGCGTACCGGCGTTGGTCATAGACAGAAACACCCTCCCACAGCCGCCGGGTCGTCGGGTCACCACGCCGAACAGGCAGCCCTTTGGCCGCGTTGGACGTGAAATCCCAGGCGGTTGGAGGGTCCGAAAGGACGATGCGCCAGAAGCGGCGGGTTGCCACGCTCGGCTGGCGATCCCTTGGCAGAGAGCCGAACCGCTCCATTACCAGCACGTCTCAGTGATGCCGGCCAGCTTGCCCAGTGCTTCCAGGTAGAAGAAGTCGCCGTAGATGAGGGAGACGTCGACGTCGCGGTGCGTGGGCAGGTTGCCGGTGGCGTGGAGCAGGAGCGCGTCGCATTCCGGGCCGTCGCCGCTGAAGCAGTGCTCGTCGAGGGCGCGGAGCAGATCGCTCGCCCTCGTGCGATAGGCTTCAGCATCGGCGGCGGGGAGCAATGCGGCCAGCCCGAGTAGGCCGGAGGCGGCGATGGCGCCGGCCGAGCTGTCGCGCGGGGCGGTGGCGGCGTCGGGCGCGGCAAAATCCCAGGGCGGGACCAGCTCGGGCGGCAGCGCCGCCACGAAGTTGTCGGCCACCCGTCGCGCCGTCGTCAGGTGTTCAGGATTGCCGGTATAGCGGGCAACCAGGGCAAAGCCGTAGATAGCCCAGGCCTGACCCCGGCTCCAGCGGGAGTCGGGCGCGTAGCCTTGCCCGCCCAGGATTTCGATCTGTTCACCGGTGCGCTGGTCGAAGCGGACGATGTGGTTGGTCGAGCCGTCGGCGCGGACGACATGCCGCATCGCCAGGGCGGCGTGCGCCTCGGCGACGTTGCGGAAGCGCGGCTGGTCGAATTCCGCGGCGGCCCAGAGAAGGAGCGGCAGGTTCATCATGGTGTCGACGATGACGATGCCCCGCCGCTCCTCGCCGTTCCAGGCCTCGATGAAACCGCCGGCCGGATTGAAGCGGCTCATCAGCAGCGCGGTTGCCAGGAAACCGCGGCGCCGCGCCGCCGGGTCGCCGTTCAGCTTGTAGCGGGCGATGGCCGTGGGCATGAATTGGAACCCGACGTCGTGGTGGAAGCGGTAGAGGCGGTCGTCGAGGATGGCGCGTGCAAGCTCCTCCTCGCCCTCTCGCGCCAGGTCGAGCAGCTTCTCGTCGCCGGTCCGCTTGTGGAGCAGCATAAGCAGACCCGGCCAGAATCCTGACGTCCACCAATCGGCCCCCGTCGGCTCGTAGCGGCCGTCTGTCGTCGCATGCAGGAAGGCTGTGGCGCCGCCGAGCCGCTCGGCCAGCGCCAGCGCCTTGCCTTCGGCCCGCGCGGCTGCCGCCGTCACCCATTCCGGCGCCGTTGCGATCTTCATCGAACCCAATCCCCTTTATACGATCGGTGCAAGACCAGGTGCTGCACCTACTGATGGCTGAAATGGCCGACGGAAGTTGCCCCTCTTTCTGTGAAGCTGCCGATCGTGCCAGGTCGGCGGTCGCGTGTGAGCAGGATACAAAATCCAATCACCACGGGTTCTGCATGCCGCGATCGAAAAACGCGTGAGGATTTGCCCGCGCCAAGGCACAACTTGATAGCGCGTAGGCGCGTAGACTGGCAGCCACGCGCCCGAACGCACCGGAGGTGTCATGAACAGCGCCTGGACCGACGACCGCAATGCTCGTGAGGAACTATCGCCGGCAGAACGCGCTTGGTTGGTGCGGCTGTGCGCGCGCCTAACCGGAGACGCGCAGACGGCGGAAGACCTCGCTCAGGAGACGTTGCTGGTCGCCTGGCGCCAGGAGTCGGCCCTGCGCGACCCCGCCCGCCGAGCGGCCTGGCTGGCAGGCATCGCTCACAATATGAGCCGTCACTGGTATCGCCGCCAGGCACGAGAACGCACCCACGTGGCGCCAACTCGGACTCTGTTCGGTATCGATGGATTCGAGTCCGACACGCAATACGCGGACGATTGGGACATCGAGGCGGTATTGGAGCGTCGCGAACTCGTGGACCTGCTCGACCGTGCGCTGGCGCTCCTGCCGGCAGAGACGCGCGAGGTGCTGATACGGCGCTACGTCAACGAGTGGCCACATGCGGAGATCGCCGATCGACTCGGGGTCAGTGAACAAGCCGTCTGGATGCGCGTACACCGCGGCAAGTTGCTGCTGAAGCGCGCGCTGACCGATGACCTGCGATCCGAGGCCGTCGCCCACGGCTTGGTCGCGCCGGAAGCCGACGACTGGCGCGAAACCCGGATCTGGTGCCCGGCGTGTGGCGAGCGACGGCTGGTCGGGCGCTTCGCCGACGGGAACGATTTGCAGCTCGATTGCATCGGCTGCCGCCTCATCGCGCCCCTCGGCCTAGCGCGATCGACCGTCTTGCGGACGCGCGGCATCGAGTTCTACGGCGGTGTCAGAGCGACCGAACTCTTGCGAGGTGTCAAAGGATTCAAACCCGCCTACAACCGGGTGCATGCCTGGCTCCACGAAACTTTTCGGGATGGGTTCGCTGAGAGAACTGCGATCTGCCTCTGGTGCGGCGGCGCAGCATCGCTGCGGACGGGCCGGGAGGCGTTCCTCGGGCTCCACCAGATACAGGCGGTCTGCCGGCAATGCGGTCAGGTGAGTGAGATCGGTGCGGTGACTGCCCGTGCCGTCGCGACGCCGGAGGGCCGCGCTTTCTGGCGGGAGCACCCACGGATTCGCGTCCTGCCCGATCGCGAGGTCGAGGTGGCCGGTAGTCCGGCAATTGTCGCCGGCGTCGAGAGTGTGACCACGGCGGCACGGCTGGACGTCCTCTTCGTCCGAGACACCTTGCAAATCATCGGCGTCCACGGCGCCCCGGAGCAATCGGTCACGTGACGGCGACAACGGCGCATCAGCCACCAATTGCATCGAAACCCGAACCCCGGCTGCGCGACGAGCGGGTGGGGCGCGGGAGGATGCTGGGCGACCTTGCCTGGCTGGTGCTGCTGATGGCGCGGGCGGCGCCGAGACCGGTCGCGATCTGGGCCGGTCTCCAGGTGGGGCGCGGTCTGCTGGTGCCGGCGCAGCTCTGGCTGACCAAGCATCTCGTCGATGCCCTGGCCGCCGACCTCGCCGGAGACGAGGATCAGCGCCCGTTCCTCTGGGTCGGCGCGCTGGCCGGCACACTGGTCCTCGACCGCACCCTCGGCGGTCTGGAACCGTGGTTTCAGGCGACGGCGCGGGAGCGCGGCGCCCAGCACCTCCAAGCGCGGACGATGCGCCACGCGGCCGGGCTGGACCTCGCCGCGTTCGAGCATCAGGGCTACTACGACAAGGTCAGCCGCGTCCTGACCGACGCCGAGACGCGTGGACCGCGGGCGTTGGGGCAGGGATTCCAGATGCTGCACGTCATCCCGCAGGCAATCGGCTATTCCGTCGCGCTCCTCGCGATCAGCCCGATCCTGCTCGGCATCGTGCTCCTCTCGATCGGGCCGACCATCTACAGCTTCTTCTTTCTCGGCCAGACCTACTGGGAGGTGATCCGCGAGCAGACCCGCGACCGCCGCCTGGCCGACTACTACGCCGGCATCCTCACCGGCCGCGGCTTCGCCAAAGAGGTGCGTCTCTCCGGGCTCTCCGGGCATCTGCTCGATCGGTGGACGACCCTTTACTGGCAGACGCGCAACGAGCAGCGCCGGCAGGCAACGCGCCTGGCGATCCGCCAGCGCGGCACGATCCTGGCCAGTACCGCCGTCACCACGATCGGCCTCCTCTGGCTGGCGACCGCCGGATTGAGCGGCGCCTCACCCGGCGACTACGCCCTCCTCTTCCAGGCGATCTTCGGCCTGCTCAACGTCGCCTTCGGCGCCGGCGAGACGATCAAGCGCATGGGCGAATCGTCCGGCTACGCCGCCGACGCCCGCGCCTTCCTGAACACGCCGGTCGCGGCCCCCCCGGCCCCCCAACTTTGGGGAGAGACGACGGACGACGCCCCCTCTCTCGTC
>JBOGUE010000447.1:0-13284 GCA_050695955.1 Thermomicrobiales bacterium
GACGTGAAACCTTATCGTCACTTCTGCTTGACGACGCGGAATCGAAGATGCGTGACTCCAGGAGCCTCGACCACCATTGTGCGTTCCAGCTCAACCGGCTCAACGCCGAGATATTCGAACATGCGAATCCCCTTCCCGAGCAGGACGGGCACCAGCTCAACCTGTATTTCGTCAAGCAGTCCGGCCTTGAGGCACTGCTGCACCATACTCGCGGCTCCTACGCCTACGTTCTTGTCCCCCGCGACCTCCTTCGCCTGGGCAACGGCGCTTTCCACGCCGGCCGTGACGAACGTAAACGGCGACTCTTCCTTAAGCCATTCTTGGGGGACTGAGTGGGTAACGACAAAGACCGGCACGTCCATGGGGTGTCGGCCACCCCATCCGTGCGTGATGTCGAACGTCTTCCGTCCCGTCACTAACGCCCCGAACGTGCTGTGCGCCTCCCGCGGCATCTCGGCGCTGGCTGGCGAGACCTTGATCGTCATCTGACCGCTCGGCATGGTGTAGTCGGTGTCGCCGCTGAAGTACCACTGGAAGAGCGGTTCCCCGGCATCACCCAGAGGATTGTCTGGGCTGCTGTTCGGCCCGGCGATGAAACCATCCAGCGACATTGAGAGCGATGTCCCGACGTTCCCCATGGTCATGGTCCTTTCTCTGAGACGACTGGCGACAGATCCTTATCCACCCGTCAGCGGTCGAAGCGCCAGCGCGTCGCGCCGAACGGTTCCGCGGTGGCGACCCCGATGGCCGAGTGGATGGTGAAGCGGTAAAGGTGCCAGGGCGGAGGGCCGGCGCTCGGGGCGCTGAACGGAGCCGTGAAGGCGTCGCCCTCCACCTCCGCCGGCCACCCGCCCTCGCGGAACCGGCCGGCCGCCTGCTCCAGTGTCGGCCGATCGGTGACTCTGGTCGCTTCGCCCTCGAGGACGAGGTCGATGCCTTCCAGCCTGGCGGAGATCGTGCAGGCCGGCTTCGCCGCCAGGTTGCGCGCCTTCTGGGTTCCGGGCCCGCTGGTGAAATAGAGGTCGCCCTCGAGCCAAAGGCCGCCAAGCCCGGCGGCATGGGGGCGGCCGTCCGGTCGGGACGTTCCCAGGAAGAACGTGATGCTAGGCGTCGGTGTGCCGGCTGCAAGGAGGTCGCGCGGCCTGCTCCATGGCAACTCGGAGAATCCGTAGCGGTCGAGATTGGTGACCTCGACGGGCGCTCGCTCGGTCATCTATTCACCTCCAGTTCCTGCTGATTCGGAGCGCGGGTCAACCGCGTCGGCGTCAACCGCGAGCGGGGCGCTCCTGCACCACCCAGCCGTTGCCGTCGGGATCGCGGAAGGAGACGAACGAGTTCCAGTCGCCGCCTCGCCCATCCACCCGGACGGCGCCTTCGAAATGGTAAACCGCGCCGACCTCCACACCCCGCGCGACCAGTTCGGCCCGGGCGGCCTCGATGTCGGCCACGACGAGCTGGATGCCCTGCACCGACCCCGGCGGCGTGTCGACCATTCCGGCGCCGATGGCGATCGAGCACGCCGAGCCGGGAGGGGTCAACTGCACGATGTGCAGCTCGTCGCTGATCCGGGTGTCGTGGTCGACGACGAAGCCGAGCTGCTCGCTGTAGAAATGTTTCGCCCGGTCCACGTCCGCGACGGGAATCGGCGCCAGTTCGAGTGTCCATTCCATCCTGCGTCCTCCTTGCGGGCAATTGAGCGTCGACAGCGGGGCATTGATGCGGGATCCGCTAGCTCGT
This sequence comes from Thermomicrobiales bacterium, assembly GCA_050695955.1. Lineage (GTDB taxonomy): Bacteria > Chloroflexota > Chloroflexia > Thermomicrobiales > UBA6265 > JBOGUF01. Next base: position 1,738 of record JBOGUE010000447.1, read on the forward strand.
CGATGCCATCCACTGATGTACGACGTGTATAAGTGCCGCTTGCTTAGCTTCCACATCCTTCATGTCGTGAAGCGTAGCTACGGCCCTGTCAGCAGCAACCCATTTCAGCAGGCCCGTTCTGTCCTCAAAAACAAAGTCCTTGCTGTCTCGCGCTTTGGCGCCTCGATGGAAAATGAGCTGGATACGGTCGCCACGGGATAGTTGGAACGTCACCCTATCCTCGCCTCCGTAACAGAAGCTCGGCGCGTTCCATTTGATGTGTTCCGTAATGTGTTCATTGGAACCCAGAATTGCGGCCCTCAGCTTCTCGATCCCTTCTTTCAGAGGATGATCGAGTTCCTTCATAAATTGATTCACCTCTTCAGTTTGGTCTGACATATTGTTCCTCGTTGGCATTCGCCATCGTCATTCCTCCTTGAGGTTGCTGACCGTGCCTGGGCAGCGTGCGACTTTCGGGGCGTCAACTCACCGGGGCCCGCCGGGCGAGGAGTTCGTCCAGGCGTTCCATCCCTTCATTGACCCCCTGCTCCATGCCGGACTCGACCATCTCGTCACGGTCCGCGACCGACTGGTAGACGGTGCTTATGCGCAGCAGGGTCCGACCGTCCTGTTCCTCGAAGGTGAGCGTCTCAAGCGAGATGCGGCCTGGCCAAGCTTCGAACTCGAAGGCCTGGACGATGCCGTCCACGGACGGCGTGCCGTGGAAGACGCCGTGGAACCCGTACTCGGCGCCGTCGGCTTCGCGGTGGGTGTAGCGCCACGTGCCGCCATGGCGGACATCGAGGTGGTCGAGGGTCATGGTCAGCCGGCGCGGCCCGAGCCACTGCACGAGCAGCTCCGGATCGGTGTAGGCGCGGAAGAGAAGTTCGCGCGGCGCGGCAACCTCCCTGGTGATCACGATCTGCGGCACCCCGGGTTCGGCAATGATCCGTGTCTTTGCCATGGAGCGTTCCTTTCCACGAATGACCTCGATGGGTCAATCAGGATGATCGTCCTGCAGGGCCGCAAGCAGCGCGTCGAGCCGATGGAAGCTCTCGTCCCAGCACTCCCGGTAGCGGGCCAGCCACGCCGTCGCCTCCCGGAGCGGCTCCGCCTCGAGATGGCTGAGGCGGGCGGTCGCCCGGCGGCGGCGCGAGATGAGCCCGGCCTGTTCGAGCACCGTGAGGTGCCGGGAGATGGCCGGCTGCGACACGCTGAAGGGTGCGGCGAGCTCCGCGACGTTCGCGTCACCTTCGGTGAGGCGTGTCAGGATCGCGCGACGGGTGGGATCGGTGAGGGCGCCGAACACGGCGCTGAGTTGGTCAACCGACATGCCGAACTACTTCCATTACCACGTCATTCTATAACCATTTGGTTAAAAATATCCGGCGGGCACGGAGCTGTCAAGGGCCGGGGCGGCGTGGCCCGGCATGATGGACCGCCGGTGGCCGCCGGCGGCCGTCGATGATCCGTTGACCCGGCTGCTGATCCGTCCCAGCTTCGGAGCCACCCCCACCAACAGGGGTCACCAACCTGATAGCTCAGAACACCTAGATCGCGGTCCAGCCGCCGTCGACGGCGAGGGCGTGGCCGTTGACCATGGCGGCGCCGGGGCTGGCGAGGAAGACGACCGTGGCGGCGACTTCCTCGGGCGTGGCGAGGCGGCCGAGGAGGATGCGGTTGAGGACGTCCTCCTTGAAGGCGGCGTTCTTCTCGAACATTGGTTGGGTGAGCGGAGTCTCGACGAAGGTGGGGCAGACGGCGTTGGCGCGGATCTGGTACTGCGCCCACTCGATGGCGAGGACGCGGGTGAGGTTGACAACGCCGGCCTTGCTGGAGCAGTAGGCGGCACGGTCCCAATAGCCGACGAGGCCCATCTGGCTGGCGATGTTGATGATGCAGCCGCCCTGGGGACGCTGGGCGCGCATGATCCGCCCGGCCGCCTGGGCGACGAAGAAGACACCCTTCAGGTTGACGTCGAGGACGCGGTCCCAGTCCTCCTCGGTGACGTCCATCGCCAGCTTGGGCACATTGACACCGGCGTTGTTCACCAGGACATCGATGCGACCGGCGATGGCGGCGGCTTGGCCGATGCATTCGGCGATGGACGAGAGGTTGGTGACGTCGAGGGGGAGGGCGTGGGCCTTACTGCCGGCCGCTTCGATCTGATCGACGGTGTCCGCGGCGCGGTCCATCCGATCCGGCAACTCGGTGATGGCGACGATTGCGCCTTCATTCGCCAGGGCGATCGCGCTCGCCCGACCGAGGCCGGTGCCGGCGCCAGTCACCAGCGCGACTTGTCCGCTCAGTGTGTTGTTGCCGTTGGTTGAGGCCACGCGACCGCGCTCCCTTCCGTTTATCCGAACAAGTCGAAGATATCTGCCAACGGAAGGCGGAAGCCGGGCACAACGTCTTCGCCGTCGAGCACATCTCCTGAACGAAGGAGGCGGCGATCCGCTCCTGGGCGGACGACTTCAACGGTCTGTCTTAGCGGTTGTGCAACCCAAACGAGGGTGGTTCCGGCCGCCAGGTATAGCGCGATCTTGCGTTCGATCTCTCGGTGTGTGTTGGAGGCCGAGAGAACCTCAACCGCAAGGTCCGGTGCGATGGGAATGAAAGAACGAAGATTGTGGCCGGGAGGGATGTGTTCCTTGCGAACGAATGCCGCATCTGGAGAACGCACCGTGTCAGGGTTCCGGGTGAGGAAGAAACCGCCATCGGCACCAAACACGACGCCCAACTTGCCACGTTTCACGAAAGCGCCCAACGGGACAATGATGTTCACCGCGATTGCGCTGGCATCCCCGAAGGACGGACTCACTTCAACTAACTTCCCCATGTCGAGTTCAAAGGGCGCGTCGGCGCCCATTGTGGCTAGGTCGTCGGCGGTGAAGAGCTTTGTCATCGCCATGTTCTATCCCTTCGCTGAGCGGCGTAGGCTCTCGTGCGAACAGGCCGCTACCGCGGCATCCTAACACCTCCCGCCAGCTAGGCATACGGCGTCTCACGCGAGCTACGAGATTCGCGGAATCGGCTGTTGACCGACGGGTGCGGCTGTGCTACGGTGCCGGACGAGTCGTCGTTGAATACAGTCCACATCTGGGGTGCATGACGCGCCCAGTCTTGCTTCATGTTGGCCTCGGACCGCCCTGGTGGTCGCTTCGGCCGCGGCGGGGCAGCGCTCGCTTCGGGGTATTCACCGGCGCATGGGCGCCGGGGTGAGTCGTGTCATCCAACGGAGGGTGAACCGTGTCTGAATTGCACGAGTTGATGCACCGGCCGGAGAAGAACCGCAAGGAAGTCGGGCAGATCGTCAACGGACTTACCCGGCGCGGGTTGTTCGGCGGGGTCGCAGGGCTGGGAGCACTGGCGGCCGTGGCCGGATTTCGGCCGGGGGTGACCGCGGCGGAGGCGATCAGCAATCTCGGCATCTTGCCGGACGATCTACCGGAGAAACAGTTCCGGGCGGCGACCGTCGAGGTGCTGGGCGCCTCGACCTGGGTCTCCCACGGCATGGAGACCGCCAAGTTCTTCGGCGACCTGCTCGGCGTCGAAGTCGAGTCGTTTGACGGCGAGGGGCAAGCGGAGAATCAGCTTCAGGCGCTGCAAGCGATCGCGAACGAGGAGTGGGACTTCGTCGCCGTCCACCCCGCCGCCAGCGACGCGCTGATCGACGGCGCGCAGGCGGTGATCGATAAGGGTATCCCCCTGATCATCATGGATACGCGCCTGATTCAGGATCCGGAGGAGTTCCAGAACTTCCCGTATCTGACCTACCTCGAACCGGACAACATCTACATGGGTTCGACCGTCGCCAACGAGCTCTTCAAGGCGATCGGCGGCGAGGGCGAGGTGATCCATACCCAGGGCGCATTGGGCCACACCGGCGCGCAAGGACGGGCCGAGGGCTTCAACTTGACCGTCGCCAACTACCCGAACATCACGGTCGTCGACGATACGCCGGGCGACTGGCTGCAAGCCCAGGTAGCGGATCTGTGGCAGGACCTGTTGCAGCGCTACCCGAACGTCAAGGGCGGTTACTTCCACAGCGACGACATGGCGCTGGCGGCGCGGGCGGTAATCGAGTCGGCCGGCAAGCAAGACCAGGTCAAGGTCGTCGGCGTCGACGGGTTGAAGAACGCTTGCGAGGCGATCCTCGAGGACAAGATGACCGCCTCGGTGATCAACCCGAGCGGCCGCATCCACGGCGGCGCGATCTGGGCCGGCTACCTGACTCTCTCGGAGACCGACAACGCCGGCGGCGGCATTCCGAAGTTCATCCGCACCGACGGCGGTCCGATCACGAAGGACAACGCGGCCGGGTACATCTGGCTGCACGATAACTATCAGTACTAGGCGTGAGGGGTCAGGAGTCAGGAGTCAGGGGTCAGGGACGACGATGGACGATCGCGAAGAGAGTGGCGCACCCGGTACGACCGCTACCCCCCTGACCCCTGCCTCCCGACTCGCAACTCCGCTGACCCCTGCGGCCGAACCGCTGCTCGCGCTCCGCAACGTGACGAAGCGGTTCGGGGGGGCGACGGCGCTTAGCGGGGTGGATTTCGATCTGGCGGCGGGGGAGATCCACGGGCTGGTCGGGGAGAACGGGGCGGGCAAGAGCACGCTGATGAAGATCCTCAGCGGCGTGCATGCGCCCGACGAGGGGGAGCTGACGCTGCGTGGAGCGCCGGTCCGCTTCGGTTCCCCCGCCGACGCCCAGGGCCACGGCATCGGCATGATCTACCAGGAACTGAGCGTCATGTCGAAGCTGACGGTAGCGGAAAACGTCTTCCTCGGCCGGCAGCCGACGAACCGCCTCGGGCTCGTCGATTGGAAGGGGATGAAGGGGACGGCGCGGACGCACCTCGACGAGCTCGGGATCGCGCTCGACGTCACCGCGCCGCTCGGCATGCTCTCGCTCGGGACGCAACAACTCGTCGAGATCGCGCGGGTCGTCTTCTCCGGGGCGGAGGTCATCATTCTCGACGAGCCGACGTCGGCCCTCTCCGTGCCGGAGGCAGAGCGCCTCTTCCAACTCATGCGCCAATTGCGCACTCGTGGGAAGACCCTTGTTTTTATCTCCCACTTCATCGAAGACGTGCTCGCGGTGGCGGATCGGGTGACGGTCCTCAAGAACTCGCGCAAGGTCGCGACGCTGCCGGCCAAGGGACTGACGAAACATCGCATCATCGAGCTGATGATCGGCGGGGAGGCGACGTCGCTGGCGGAGAGCTACGAGCAGGGCGTGCGGCTGCCGCCGCGGGTGGTGTCCACGCCGGTTCTCGAGCTGGAAGGTTTGGCGGCGACCGGCGAGTTCGACGATGTCGGCTTTTCCGTATACGCCGGCGAGATCTTGGGCATCTTCGGCTACCTCGGGGCCGGCATGACGGAGGTGGCGCGGGCGATCTTCGGGCGGCTACCACCGCAATCGGGCGTCGTGCGCTTGCATGGGAAGCCGGTCCGGCTCACCTCGCCGCGAGCGGCGAAGCGGTTGGGCATCGCTTATTTGACCGAGAACCGGCGGGATACGCTCTTCCCGCGCCACGAGGTTTACAAGAACATTACCTTGGCCCACCTCAACCACTTGGTGCGGCCGGTCTTCCGGCACCCGGGCGAGATCGCGGTGGCAGAACCGCGGGCCAAGCGCACCGACGTGCGGCCGATGAACGTGATGATGCGGGCAGGAAACCTGAGCGGCGGCAACCAGCAAAAGGTGGTGCTGGCGAAGTGGCTGACACGGCAGCCGACGGTGCTGATCTTGAATGAACCGACACGCGGCATGGACGTCGGGGCGAAGCGCGAGGTGCTCGATCTGGTCAAGGAGCTGAAAGCCGAGGGCGTGGCGATCCTGCTTCTCTCAACCGAGCCGGAGACGGTGATCGCCGAGTCCGACCGGATCCTGGTCATGTCGAAGGGCCGCATCACCAAAGAGTTTGCCGACGAGCGCGTCAGCAAGGATGCGTTGATGGCATACGCTTGAGAGGCGTTAGGCGTTAGGCGTTAGGTGAACGGCGACGTGGTCCCTAACGCCTAACGCCTAACGCCTTCGGAGAGACCGATGGCACAGCAGGTACAACAGCCGGTCGGGGGGCGAGCGGGGCTCGATCCGTGGAACCGGGCGCTGCGGATCGCGAGCCGGAATGCGCGGACGATTGCGCCGCTGGCGACGCTGGTCGCGATGTTCGTCTTCTTCAGTCTGGTGACCGACGTCTTCTTCACGGTCGGCAACCTGCAGAACATCGTGACGCAGGTGGGGCCGGTGGCGGTGGCGGCGGCCGGCGTCACCTTCGTGTTGCTGTGCGCCGAGATCGACCTGAGCATCGCCTCGGTGGCGACCTTTTCGGGAGTGATGGCGGCCTACTTCTTCCACCCGGACCACCTCGATCGCGGGTACTGGGGCATCCTCGTCGCGGCGCTGGTGGCGGGTGGGATCGGGCTGCTCAACGGTTTCCTCGTCGCCTACATCGGCATTCCCTCCTTCATGATGACCTTGGCCATGCTCACCATCGCGATCGGGCTCGCCGAGTACGTCACCGAGGGGCGGATCATCGACGCCAAGGGGGTGCCGCCCGTCCTCGAAGACATGGCGAGCGTCGGCAACCGGGTGCTGGGCGTCCCGGTCATCGGGTTGGTCGCGCTCGGCGTCCTGATTGTCTGCGACATCGTCTTGAGTTACACCAAGTTTGGTCGTTATGTCTATATGACCGGCGGCAACCGGGAAGCGGCCGAGATGTCGGGTGTCAACACCAAGCAGGTGGTGATGCTCTCGCTGATGATCTCGAGCCTGACCGCCGGGTTGGCCGGGATGCTCTTTATTGGCCGGCTGCACAGCGCGAATCCGGGCGCCGGCGCCGAGCTGCTGATTCAGACGATCGCGGCGGTGGTGCTGGGCGGCACCTCCCTCTTCGGCGGCGAGGGGGGCATCAAAAACACGTTGATTGGTCTGCTGATCTTCGGCATCCTCTCCAACGGCCTCAACCTGATCGAGGGCCTCAGCATCCACTTCAAGGACGCCCTGGAAGGGATCATCCTCGTCGGCGCCCTCCTCCTCAACGTGCTCGCGCTGCGGCTGGAAAAGGTGCGCGTGCGGACGGACTAGGCCGGATTCTTTAGCTGAGGCCGTCCGCTTCACCTGGCAGGCGGACGACCGTTACGCGGCCGGCGGGATGTTGTGGTTGATGCGGAACAGATTGCGCGGGTCCCAAGTTGCTTTGATGGTGGTCAGCCGCTCGTAGTCGGCGGCGGTGTAGGCGGCGCGGACCTGATGCGGCTGGGTGGCGCCGCTGCCCAAATGGTTGGGGAACGCACCGCCGTTGCCCCACGGCCCGAGACCGCCGATCAGGCGCTGCTGCGCCTTGTCCACCAGTTCCTCCTGCCCCGGGAGCGCGAGCATGCCGCAAAGGAGGCCGAACGCGGCGTCCCGGTGGCCGATCGCGTTCGGCGGCTCGGGCGCGCGGCCGAGGGCGCCGCCAAGGTGGCGGATCTCGACAAAGCCCGCCGGGAGCGCGACGTCGGGGCCGACCAGGGTGGTGATCCGCTCGATCGCCTCCCCGTCCAATGCGCGCAGCAGGGTGCCGCGGTCGAGGATGGGCGCCGGCTTGGTGGGGGTGTTGGTGATTTCGCCGATCCTGGTGTACGGGATATCGGCGACGGTGTCGATAAACGGTCCCAGGACGCGCAGTGGCCGGAGCAGGCGTTCGCCATCCGCCACCGATCCGGAGTAGGCGATGCGGATGTGGATCAGGAACTTGCCGCGCACCGACTCGGGAACCCCGGGCAGGTCGGGGAAGCGGGCGAGTGCCAGGGACGAATCCATCTCCTCCGGTTGCGTCGCGGCCCATTCGAGCCACCCCCGCAGCACGTCCGCGGTAGCCTCGCCGGGAAAGAACAGCCCGCCGCCGTAGACCCGGGACAACGGCATCAAGTCGGTTTCGATCGACGTGACCAGCCCGAAGTTGCCCTTACCGCCGCGCACCGCCCAGAACAGGTCGGGGTGTTCCTTGGCAGTGACGCGGCGCAGCCGGCCGTCGGCGGTGACCAGATCGAGGGCACGCACGTAATCGGCGGCAAAGCCGTAGCGCCGACCCAGCACCGGCAGGCCGCCGCTGGTCAGATAGCCGACGGCGCCCAGGTCGAGGGAGGAACCGACCAGGGGAGCCAAGCCATGCGGCGCGGCCTCTTCGATCACCCTTTCCCACTTCACGCCCGCGCCGATCCTCGCGGTCTTCGCCACCGGATCGACCGCGAGATCGGTCATGCGCCGGGTATTGATGAGCACTGCCCCGTCCGCGGGAATCGACGGGCCGTGTCCCGTGGCCTGCACCGCGATCGGCAATCCCGCGGACGCCGCGAAACGCACCGCGGCCGCCACGTCCTCCGGACTGGCCGCCACCACGATCACCGCCGGATGGTGCTCGACAATCAGGTTCCATCCGGCGCGCTCGGCATCGTACCCCTCCTCACCGGGCAGCAGCACCTGCCCCTGCACAAGCGACTTCAACTCCAACAACTGCATGTCAAGTTCCTCGTCTGGTGTGGCCACTGCGATTTGGTCTGCCTTCGGCCGCTTGCCAAAGGTCAATGCCTGGGCTCCTGTCGTGGCCAGCATCCCGGCAGCCAGGCCGCTGGTGCCAGCCCGACGGAAGAGTGTGCGCCGGTTTATGCGTGGCGCTCGCGCTTGGTGGGTTGAATCTTGATGCTCCATCCTCGTTCCTTCCTATTCTGTGTGGGGCGGGGTCCCGACCGCCCAGCTCGGATCGGCCCCGAACGGGTGGTCGATGAAGAACACCCAGGTACCGTCGGGCAGCCTGCGGTGAACTTCCATGCCGTGGTGATGCACCTCGATCGGCCGGCCAGCCTCGTCGATCCCTCGGATCAGCCACTGCGAGCGGGTCATCGCGAAGTCACCGGCGACGGTCGTATGGTGGGTGACGACATCCATGTGCGGCTCGAGGCCGATGTAGGCCGCCATCGTCTTGCGGATGCCGTCGGCTCCGCGCGCGATGCTCGTCCCGCCGTGGACGTCGTCGACCTCGACGATCGACGCCTCGGGGTGGTACATGGCGGCCGCGGCATCGACGTCGTGCGCGTTGAACGCGCGCACGAGCCAGAGATTGCAGAGTTCGGGGGAGGGAGCGCCCATTTTTCGTCTCCTGTGTGTTGGGGGCGACGGGATCCCACGTGTTCAGGCAGCCGCTTCATGTTCGTCGAGTTCGGCAACCGGCGTCGCCTCAGCGTGGGGCGACTCCAACGTCTGGGGAATGGGGGAGCAAGCCGGCGTGTCATCCGAACCTGATGCGGCCGGGGAGCCGGGTACGCCCATCAGGTCGAGGCGGACGATGGCGCCCTCGCCACGGTCGGCGCCGAGCGCCGGCAGGGCCACATAGAGGTCGCCATCAGGGCTGAAGTCCAGCGCGATCGGCAGCATCAAGCCGCTCGCCACGTTCTCCAGCGTGTCCGGCCCGGTCTGGCGCACCACCCGGCCGCTGCCGGGCACCAGGAACGGCGCCTCTTGCAGGTTGCCGGTGGACAGCTCGCTGGCGTAGAGCGTCCCGTCCGGGCTGACGGCGACGTCGGTCACCGCGGTGAGCCCCGTCCAGACATCCGTCACCGTCCCATCGGGGGCGACGTGGATCACCTTAGCCGTCCCGTCGGTGTACGGGAGTGCCGTGAGGTTGCCGACAAAGACGCCGCCATTGGGCGCTAGCGCGATGGCAGACGGCACCGGGTGCTCGGCGGAGAGGTCGGCAACGCGGGTGATCGTCCCGTCAGGGGCAATGGTGAGGATCTGGCCGTTATTGGGATCGACGGCCCAGAGTAGCCCGGCGCCCTCGTCGGCGACCAGTCGATAGGCTCCGGAGTCCGGATCGTGGTCCCCCGGGATCTCAGCGACCGGGTTGGCTCGCACCCATGCCGAGAGGTCGGCCACGACCTCGACGCCGCCACCGCCATCCTCGGAGACGCGGTAGACGCCGGACGGCTGGTCCGGGTTGCCGTGGACCGCGCCGCCGCCGTCGACCGCTGCATAGAGGTCGCCGCCGAGCATGGCTACGTCGTCGGCCCCGAGGATGTCGCCGATGGCAGCTTCGGCCGAGGGGAGGCCAGTGGCGACGGCGACCGGGCAGCCGTTCTCGATCCGGGCGACGGCGGCCGTGGGACCGCCCTGCCACGGGCCGATGGCCTGGGTCGTCGGCGCCTCCTCGGTGGCCGGGTTGGCGCCGCCGCTGCCGGCGAGGGCGACGTAGAGCGTGCCGTCCTCAGCCCACGTAAAGCCGCGAGGGCTGGTCAACCCGCTGGCGACGACGGTCGCGCCGTCCGGCAGGTCAGTGACTGGCGTCGCGTCCTGGGCCGAGGCGACGGAGACGGCGCCGGCGCCCGCGAACAGGCCCAGCGTCGTCGCCAGCACCGCCGCCAGCGTCATCAACCTTTTCATCGACGTTTTCCTTTCTTTCCCGTGATGTTCCGTGTTCATCCTGGCATCCAAGCTTCTTCGATACTCACTCAGTGCGACACATTCGGCTATCGACGAGCTTACGCTTGTCGGTCGGGCCGGCGATGTGATCGGCGATGTAGCGGGCGTCGTTGACGACACCTCCGATAAACGCCGAGGTGATCGTGTACTGGAAAGGAAGCCCCAGGAAGTACGGCCCGGGCGCTCCTTCAACCACGCCTCGGTAGTGGATCGGGAAGCCGTCACCAACACGTCTCCCTCGGGGAGCCAGTCGGGATTTTTGTACTCGCTCGAATGGAGTTGGGTGATGGATGGGGTCCAGACGCTCCGCGAAATCCGGGACGCGCGGCGTGTGGAAAGGATCCGTAGCCACCACCACTGCAGCGCAAACGCAATGGCCGAAACCGTTGATCCGGAGTCCGCGCGGTGTTATTCTCTGGCTCGCCTCGGTACGGCGGCAATGTCGTGGTATTCGTCACAGAGCCAACGTTGGGGGTTCGCAGCTAGCGAATAGTCACGGCCGAGACGCGGAGCGGCTCGATCAGGATGTTGATGCGGGTCTCCTCCGGCGTGCGGGCCGGGTAGCTGTCGACACCCAGGTAGTCCTTGGCGAGCTTGTCGATGACATCGTCCGCACCTTCCTCAACCATACGAACGACGCGACCGCGTACCTCCAAGTACCGATACGGGTTCTCGGGGTCGAAGGCCATCACGGTCACCCGCGGGCGCTCGACCAGGTTCTTGTGCTTTTGGCGGCCGACCGCGGTGTTGATGCGTATGTGACCGTCGACGTAGTCGGCCCAGACCGGGGTGACCTGGATCGTTCCATCCGGTTGGACGGTGGCAAGGCTGACGAAAACGGGGCGATCGAGCAAGGCGCGGTATGCATCGGGGATTTGAGTCATGATGTCTCCTGTGTTGGGCGCGATCAGAAACCCACAGATGAATGGGTAGACCGGTCCTCTTGAGGATCGGTCGCGTACGAATCATTGCCACATGCGTGCGACATCCGCATGCGGCTCGAGGCCGATGTAGGCCGCCATCGTCGTGCGGATACCGTCGGCTCCGCGCGCGATGCTCGTCCCGCCGTGGACGTCGTCGACCTCGACGATCGACGC
>JBOGUE010000448.1:0-10078 GCA_050695955.1 Thermomicrobiales bacterium
CCCGACTCCTGACCCCTTCGCTCGATCTCCTCGCGTCGCTCGTCGACCACGGTCTGATTCAGCGGGTGGACCACGACGAGGATGAGCCACGGTACCAGATGCTGGAGACGATCCGCGAATTCGGTGAGGAGAGACTAACGGCGGGCGAGGAGGCGGAGACGCGGAGGCGGCACGCGGCCTGGTGCGTCGCCTTGGCCGAGGAAGCCGCGCCGCGGCTGGGCGGCCCGGATCAAGCCCGGTGGCTCGACCGAATCGCAACCGAGGCCGGCAACATCCGGGCCGCCCAGGACTGGGCCCTGGCCAAGGGGCAGTGGGAGCTGGGGCTCCGGCTGGCGCTGGCGCTCTACACCTTCTGGCTCATTCGCAGGTCCAGCCACGACGATTCCGTCTGGCTGGAACGGCTCCTCGCCATCACCCCGGAGAGCCTGGTGGGGGACCCCGCGGTGCGCCGAGCGCGCGCCCTCCATCTCCTGGGCGTCCTGCGACACGCGGCCTCCGACTACGTGACAGCACGCTCCTGGTACGAGGCAAGTCTGGTGCGGCGGCGGGCGCTCGGCGATCGCCGCGGCCAGGAGGCGACGCTGCACAACCTGGCGCTGCTCGCTATGACGTACGGCGACCCGGTCCGCGCCAGCGCGCTGTCGGCGGAGGCGATCAGCATCTGTCGGGAGCTGGGTGACCGGACGCACCTGGCCCACTGCCTCGGCAACTACGCCGACGCGCTGATCGCGCTTGGACACCGCGGACGCGCCCAGGCGGCACTCCAAGAGGCGACCGAACTCCTGCGCGACAGGCCGACCCCCAGGGAACATGCCCACCGTCTGCTCCGGCTCGGCGATGCGGCCTGGAGCGGGCGCGGCGATGCCGAGGCGGCGCGACCCCTCTACGAGGAGGCGCTGGAACGCTTCCGGCAGATCGGTGACGAGCGCTTAGTCTCAGCCGTCCTGGCGCACCTCAGCCACCTGGCGTTTGCCGCGGATGACCACATCCGCGCCGCGCGGTGCGTCGTCGAGGCGCTTGCACTCGATAGCGCCGGCGACGACCGGGGGCAGGTGGCCAACTTCCTCGACCGACAGGCCGCCATCGCCGTCGCTTCGGGCTACCCCGAGCATGCCGCGCGACTGCACGGGGCGGCGGACGCGCCGCGGGGGGAACTCGGGATCGTGCCTCTCCCGGTCTTGGAGACCGAACGTGGCCGCACTTTGGTCGCCGTTCAGGCGGCTCTGGGTGAACCGCGGGTGGCGACATTGCAGGCGGAGGGCCGAGGGCTGTCGTTCCATGCGGTGATTGCCGAGGCCATCGCCGTCGTTGACCTGCTCGCGGAGTCGGTTCAATCGAGCACCGAGTCGGTGACCGACGTCGTCCTCACCTATCGGGAGCGCGACGTTCTGCGCTTGCTTGTGGAAGGCCGGTCGGACAAGGCGATCGGCGAGGCGCTCGGCCTCGGCCACCGGACCATCGCCACCCACGTCTCCAACATGCTTGCCAAATTCGGCGTCCCCACCCGCGCCGCCGTCGTCGCCCATGCCCTCCGCCACGGCCTGGTCGACGGCCCGGACGACGGCGATACGTCGTTTGACGGAACCGCCGCCAACGCGTGATCCCCGCGCAATATACGTCAGATATCGGATTCCCTTCCCGCGGCAAGTGGATAACCTGAACGGAACGGCACGCATAGACAATCGCCCACCGCCTGGCCCGGCGGCGGTCGAACGGCTTCGTGCCCGTCACGTACGGCGACATCGGGGGCTGGGCGGCTGACCTCATCGCAACGTCGTGCGAACAGCCATCCCGGGCTGAGGCAAGGAGGCCCGGCGCGCGCCGGGTCCCCACGGATTTGGATCGAGAAACCACTGGTTGGGATTGCGCGTTTCCCTCTGTGACACCAAGCGTGGGTGACAGTCGACAGCAGAAAAACGGCACGATCTCGCGATGCAGGGCGCCGCATCGGCGCAAACGTCTGGCAACGACGTCACTGGGGGAGGAATCGGCAATGTAGTCGACCCTATGGCGAAAGGAGTCATGCGATGTAAGGGATTCCTCTCTTGGCCCGAATGCTATTCGGCTTGGCAATGGTCTTCGGGATAAGGAGTCACGGGATGCAACGGATTCTTCTCTCGGCGCGAATACTGTTCGGCTTGGCAATGGTCGTCGGGATGCTAATGATCGGGTCGGCAACCCCTGCGTCAGCCAGCCACGGGGCACGGATCACGATTCACGCGGCGGTCTGCGACAGCAACGTCTCCGATATCTACGGCACATGCCACGACAACCGGCTGGGGGGCGTGCCCTTCAATGTGGCGGGCGTTTGGCGTGAGACCACGACCTGCATGTCCCCGAGAACCTGCTCAGACGGCGGTGGGGTCGTCTCCTGGACGCCGGGCGCCGGCACGCGGACGATCATCCAGGACGCACGCGTCTTCGACCGCTACGAAGGCGCCTACGTCTACTGCTCGAACCAGGTGACCGGTGCGGTCCTCTTCGACGGGCCAATCACCACAAACCGGGTGACGATCACCACGACCGCCGGGCAGGAGGTGATCTGCGACTGGTACAACCTGACCTAGCGGGCTCCGTTCGCGCCGACCAGGGAAGCGGCGGAGGCCCAGGACGGCGCCGGGCCTCCAGGTGTTTGGGTCGAGAAACCTTCGGGCGCGATGGAGCATTTAGCCTCTGACACCAAGCGAGGGCGGAGCCCACCCCCGGAGATCCAGCCCGATCCCGCGGTGGCTGGGGTCGTGTCGGCGGAATCGTCCGGGCTTATTGGTTGCAAGGGAGGAGCCGGCAACGAGTCCGGTCCCTCGCCGAAAGGAGTAATGTTTCCCATCCCCGGCATCGAGGGCGGCGTGGCGGCACAGAATGGCGCTGGCAATAGCCGGCACGATGGCCGTGTCGTGTGGCTCGATAGCGGCCCGCACCCTCCGGCCGTAACCAGATGGCATGTACCGCTGCGCGGGAGAGGGGATCACAAGGGGCGATGGCGCGCGTCACCGCGAACTCCCCTCTCCCGATCCGTCCCTAATACAACCTGAGCCTGCACACGAAGACAACGAATGATGGTGCGCCGAGCGATTTATCCAAAGAGGAGAACGCCATGGCCATGCGACACCTTATGCTCGCACTCGTGACTGTGCTCACCCTGACGATCTCCGTTGGGTCCACGGCGTCCGGCCAAGAAGCCGGAGCGCTGACGATCGGCAAATCCATTTGCCCGCCCGGGCTGCGCGGCGACCAGATCGACCCCGCCGCCTGCACCGAACCGGCGGCAGGAGTCGAGTTCTTCATTGCCAACCCTAACACCGACAACGTCGAGTTCGGCACGACGCGTGGCGACGGTCTCGTCAGCTTCCCGCTCGACCGGTTCGCCGGTTATCCCGAAGACAGCCCCGTGGACATCGGCGAAGTAGCCGCTTCGAACCCGTACGGTGACCTCACCGGCTACCTCGTCAATTGCACCAAGAATGGCGAACCGCTGGCGGTCGAGTACACGCGGGACGAGGTTGCCCCGGGCGGCCTCTTCTTTGGCATCCGAATCACCGTCATTGAGGGCGATCAGGTGGCCTGCGAGTGGTTCGACAGCCACGCGACGCAGGGTCCGGGAACGAGGCTTCCGAATACCGGAATCGGCACTACCGCCACGGGAACCCAATTGAACCAGCTCGCCATCGTCGCGGCCCTGCTGGCCATTGGCGGCGGGATAGCGATGCTCAGGCGACGGATCGAACGACGAGACGCATAAGGACGCGTCCACTCGAACCTTACACGAGACGATCGCCCACCGCGTCCACGCAGGAGGGTCAAACGGTGATGCGTCACACGGGGAGCGGCGCTGACGCTCCGCGGGGGCCACCCTCGGCTCCTCCCCACCATTTTGCGTTTGACGAACGATCTGAATGACGCTGCCTTGGCAGTCAGAAGGAACACTTTAATGAGACAGCTCGCCCTCACCAGCCTTGCGGTCCTGACGCCGCTGCTCGCACTGCTTGGCACGACGCCTTGGGCGTCCGCCCAGGACGAAGAGTCGTATACGTTAGTCATCCTGGCGCTCAACTGCGAAAGCGATCCCGGCGTCGTCGGTATGGAGCCGTTCCCGCCCGATGGGTGCGAAATGGCCGGCGGCGGGATCGGGTTCACCGTTACCGCGTCCAATGGTGAGGTGCTGGACGGTTGCACATCTGACGCAAATGGTGGCTGCAACACTGCCGTGCCCTTTGGGGCCGCGGTCCTCGTTCGCGAGGACGCGGCGCCGGCGGGCTATGCCCCACGCGAGAACCCCGTCACGGTGCACACCCCCGGCGAGCCGCCGGCGGGCGAGGCGCCCCGGGCCACCTTCGTCAACGTCCGGCAGGCGACGAATGGCGGCGACCCGGGCGATGACTCGGTGAGGCTACCAAACACCGGCGCCGGCACAACCGTCCATCCCGCTCAATTCGACTTCCTGCCCTATGCGGCGGGGGGTGTCCTGCTCGCCGGTATCTTCGCCGTTGCACTGAGGCAGCGCGCGCGGGCGGTAAGCGTCCCGCGACGATGACCATAAGCAAAGTGAGTTTTGTTTGCGCCAGCAGCGTGATGCGTGGCGCACCGTCGTACCGAGGAGCCACATGAAGGGACGACGTTCGTTGCGCTGGGCCGGCCTGCTCGTCGGCCTGGCCATCCTCCTGATCCCTGTGCTGACCACCGCGCGGCCCGCCCCCGCTCAAGCGAACGAGTCCGCGCCGATCCCCCTCGCCAGCCCGGTTGGCCCGCCCCAGGGCGAGGACGGATCGATCACGATCACGGCGCGGATGTGCCCCGAGGGGTACGCGGGCGACGCATACGATGCGGACTGCGTCGGCGTGCCGCGGGCGGGCACCGAATTCTCCATCTTCCGGCGGGACGGCTCCGGCGAATCGGTAGACATCGACGGCCACGGCGTCGCGGTGCTCCCGCTCCCGGCCACCGACACGCCAGGGAGGGTCAGGCTGAGCGGGGAGGTGGCCGGGCCCTTACACGACGTCAATGCGGTCGTCTCCTGCGTGGACGACGGGGGCAAAAAGGTTCCCGTCGGCAACACGGAACATCGCATCGCGATCACGGTCACGGCGGACGGCAAAACCATCAGTTGCGCGTGGTATTTCATCCCCGACTGGATCGATCCCGGCGACCCGGCGACGGTGACGTTCGTCAACCTGCTCTGCCCGCCGGGCTACAAAGGGGAAAACTACGCCGCGGACTGCGTCACGTCCGCCGGCGAAGGCATGTATTTCGTCGTGGCGGTGCAGCTGCCTGGGGGAGACCGCGTCGGGGTCACCGATTACACCGGTCTCGACGGGGTCGTGACGATCCCGATCCCATCCGCGGACGTGGTGCTGCCCGGCACCATCTTTCTCGGCCAGTGGGTCTGCGTCAAGTGCGGCGAGTTGCCGGAGGATCTCGACCCCTTCGTCGCGACCTGCACCCGGAACGAGGGCGCCGAGGCGGTCCCGGGCCGGGACAACGGCCCGAACGGCATCGCGGTCGACGCGTTGGTCGACGACGCGATCACCTGCCTCTGGTACAGCCTGCCGCCGCCAGCGTAGGAGCCGGCGTTCCAAGCGTTCCACTTCGCCCCTGGCGACTGGCGATTGGAGCGGGCGCCATTCGTTTGAAGCGAGAGTATCTGAAGCCATATGGAAGGTAGGTAGGATCACGATGCGAAGCATTGTCATGATTGCCGCGAGCGCGGCACTCGTCCTGACCGTCGTGGCACAGGCGGCCACGGCACGCGCGAGCAACGACTACCAGTATCAGTTCCGGGGCGAGGGCGCCGATGCGTCGTTCTCGGTTGTGGATGCCGACGGCATCGTCACCGAGGTGTCCATCTACGCCGACGACAGCCGCTGGGCCGAAGGCTTCAACGACAACAGCATGCAGCCCGAGCGGACGTCCAAGGTCGACATAGACATCACCGTGTTCGACCCCAACTGCACGCCAGACGGCGGACCAACGGCGGCCGAAGAGGCGGGCGGCGGGGGATGCACGCTCTTTAACGGCGAGGCCTTTGCCGAGCTGTCCGCCGACGCCTTTCAGGTCGACAATCGGCAACTCGGCGGCGCCCGGCTGACGGCGACGGTGCCGGTGGTGGACTGGGTGTACGATCCCCCACCCACCTATCAGGTGACGCTCGACGTCACCTGGGTGGCCACCGGCGAACCGGTCACCACACGCGAGAACCGCCTCTTCCATCACCCGCGGGGCGAAACCTCGACCGTGCACGTCCTCGCCACGACGCGCGAGGCGCAGGTCACGGCAAGCCTCTCCGACCCGACCGGCACGGTGGACCTGCAGTTCTCCGGCACCGGCAGGGTCTTCTCCTTCAAGGAAATTGCCACGTAACCGCCGCCGTCCGTCATCGCCGGGTCGCACGCGTCCCGCTCCGGTGCGATCCGGCATCGGCGCCACCCTGCACGAAGGAGCTGCCCGCGTTGTTGACGGCACGGTGCATGATGACCTCCGAGGAGTACCGGCAGCGGACGAGGGACCACCAGTATTAGCGGCCGGCGAGGCGCGCGGTGACCGGAGCCAGCATCTCCATCAACTGGTCCGAGACCATGACGTAGGAGATGCCCAGCGAGGCGCGGCGAGCGCGCAGTTGGTCGGCCATCTCGTCCGGCGTACCAGAGACGACGGTGACCGCGCCGGCGCGGGCGAGCGCTGCCGCGTCCAAGCGTGCGGCGAACCAATCGCGGGACCTGTCCGTCGACGGCTATGAGATTGAGATTGAGCTCGACCTGATCGAACCGCGCGCCGGCTGCCGCGCGCATCCAGCCGATCTTTGCCGCGGCGCTTGCTTCGGTCGTATCCGGCGGAAATCCGAGGGCAACGATGTCCGCCTCGCGCGCGGCCAGCTCCAGCATGCGGCGGCCGCTGCCGGCGACCATGAGCGGAGGCCGGGGCTGCTGGATGGGACGCGGCGCGGCGGTCGCCTCGTGCACGGCGTAATAGGGTCCGGTCGCGGTCGCCCGCTCGCCGGCGAGCAGCGCTTTGATGATGGCGAGCGATTCGGCCAGCCGCGCCAGGCGGACACCGCCCCGGTCGAACAGTAGACCGAGCATGCGGTTGTCGTGAACGGCATCCGGGCGGCCGGCGCCGATCCCGAGCTCGAAACGGCCGCCGGAGAGGAAGTCGACGGTCGCCGCTTCCTTGGCGACGAAGACGGGATTGCGGAAGTCGTTGGCCAGCACGTACGTCCCCAGGCGCAAGGTTGTGGTGGCGGCCTCCACGGCCGCGAGGGCGGGAAACGGGGAGAGTCCGTAAGCGACGCCGTCGGGCATGACGAACGTGGAAAAACCAAGCGCCTCGGCGCGGCGGGCGCTCCCGACCCACTCGGCGCCAGAGTTGGCCCGCGTGGCGATGACGCCGAAGCGAAACGGGCGAGGGGTCGTGGTCATAGCGGGACGCCTTGCCGCGGGCTTTGCGCCGGTTGCCGTGCCCTCGATATTTGTATAGACTATATGTATAAATAAATCCTGTCAATGGAGGCGCCACGCGCCATGAGCCCACGTCCTTACCGAATGGACAAACGGCAGGCTGCCACGGATGAAACGCGGGCGCGGATCGTCACCGCCGCGCGGGACCTGCTGGCCACCGAAGCCGGACCAACCGGCTTCAGCGTCGACGCCATCGCCAGAGAGGCCGGCGTCGCCCGCATGACCATCTACTACCAATTCGGCGCCAAGGCGGGATTGCTCGATGCGCTCTACGATTCACTCGCGAGCCGCGGCGGGATGGAGCACCTGGGCGCCGCCTTCCAGCGCCCGGACCCCCTCGCCGCGTTGGCCGAGTTCATCGCCGCCTTCGGCCGTTTCTGGGCCTCCGACCGGCTCGTACTCCGCCGGCTCGGCGCGCTCAGCGAGCTCGACCCGGATATAGCGCATGGGAACCGGGACCGCAACGAATGGCGCCGGCACGGCTTGCGCGTCATCGTGGGACGGATCGCCGAGCAGTACGGCCGGCCGGCGCCCGACGCCATCGACACCGACGTCGATATCCTGCACATGCTGAGCAGCTTCGCGACCTTCGACAACCTGGCTGGCCCCAACCGCGACCCGGTAGAGGTCACACCCCTGGTGCAGCGTCTTGCCCTGGCTAGCCTCGGCTTACCCGCGGGGTGACGGGCGCCGGACCAGATGCATCATCCCTCCGCGGCGTCGCTGAGGACGACATCGCGCACGGTCACGGCGGTGACGGCCGCTTCATCGATCGTGACGGTCACCGTCTGTCCTGAGGTCAGATCGGTCAAGCGATAGTCGCCCGTGCGGAGGGTGAACTCGGCCTCGCCGTTCGCGCCGAGCGTGAAGTCCTCAATGGGGCCGGAGGTGCCGTCGCCCACCTCGGCCAGCCGGAACTCGCCGTCGCTTGGCGCACAACTGGGACCGGCCTCGTCCGGCGCGTCGTCGACCGTGATGGTCGTGCCCGCTTCCTCACCTTCGGTGCAGCGGACCTTGGTCACAAGCAGCGTGCCGTCCGGGAATGGGACGTAATCGATGGCGGTGACGACGGTGGTTTCGCCGGCGAGGACCTCGACGGCTTGCGTTGCGCCGCTATCGTCGAAGACCGTGTAGTTCCCGGCGGGGAGGGTTCCCCGCCAGGCGCCGTCGTCGCCCGTGTAGACGACGATGTCGCCGGCCGGCAAGCTGCCGCCGCTGATCGTAAACGGCGCATTTGGCGTCGGGAGACAGGGGGCCGAGGAGGCGCCGGCGGACGACGGGGATCCAATCACGTTGAACTCGGTTCGGGGTTCGTCGTCCGAGGTCGGGCAGGAGCCGTTGACGACTTGCAGCCGGCCGGCATCCTCCTCACCAACGCGCACGTGCACAAAGACGGCCGCTTCGCCACCGGCGACCGATTCGATGGTGCGCACGCCGCCGCTTACTGGGAGATAGCCGGGGGCGACGGTCCCCATATCCTCGGTGAGGATGACCGTTGCGCCTTCCTCCGCGTCGATTGCGGCCGCGCCGGTGGCGTCGGTGGCGACCGAGCCGAGCGGTTGATCGTCTTGCGTTACCTCGACCGTGACGCCGGGCGCCGGGTCGCACACCGCCGCGGGGTCTTGGGTGCCGGGATCACCATCGCAGTTGTAGGCGGCCAGCGAGACGGAGACGAGGGGCGCGGGTTCGTCTACCGATTCTTCGTTCGGTTCCTTTGGCGGCTCCGCCGCGCCGTCGCCGTCCTGGCCGTCGTCGCCATTGTCGCCGTCGTCGCTGAGGGCGTACGGGGTGTTGTACCAATCGCAGAGCACCGCCGCGCCGGCGGGCACGTCGATGGCGACGCCGGCATCGGTCCACGTCACCGGCAAGGCGTTATATGGGTCGCCGTCGACCGAGCAGTAGACATA
This sequence comes from Thermomicrobiales bacterium, assembly GCA_050695955.1. Taxonomy (GTDB): domain Bacteria; phylum Chloroflexota; class Chloroflexia; order Thermomicrobiales; family UBA6265; genus JBOGUF01. Next base: position 9,356 of record JBOGUE010000448.1, read on the forward strand.
GGCGCTGGCGACGTTGGCCGGGACGCCGCCGCTGACGTCGTAGGCGCCGACCGGCAGCCCGGCGAAGACGACATTGCCGTCACCGTCGGTCGCGCCGGCGGCCGAGACCGGACCGGCGATGGCGAACTCCAGGCTCGAGACCGACGGGTTGCCGTGGCAATCGCCGAAGATGTCGTCGCCGCTGTAGTCGACCGGACAGATCCGGTTATGGATCGTGAGTGATGCAGTGGACTCTTGGGCGGACGTCGTCGCCGTCGTCGCCAGCAACGACAGCAACACCGCGAATCCGGTTACCAGATGGAAGAAGATCCCGCCCCGTCGCATCGACGTCCCTCCTTGGCGGTTGCCGTGACCGCCGTCTACCCGCGACATCAAGATCACCCGGCGCCGCACTGGCCGGGGTCAACGACCGCGAACGGGAGGGACGTCGCGGTCGCGATTCTATTTGCCGTTGCGCGTGCACTTGCAATTGCCGCCGCGCCACCGATCCGGCGCGGCGATCGCAACAGACAGTAATGCGAGGAGGTGTGGCGGGGCGATTCGTGCCGTTAGCATAGCATGGCCGGTCAATAGTTTGCGGCCGGACGGCCCCCCCAAAAGGGCAATCGCATCTAAATGACCGACACGCGCGGTTCGGCCGCAGGTCGTCGGTCTGGCCCCTCAGGACCCGAAGCGAGCGCGAGGGTTGCCTGGGTTTTCGGGCGCGGAACGAAGCGGTTCGGC